>NZ_JBFTMK010000108.1:0-33610 GCF_056396965.1 Pseudomonas sp. 05N434 | reverse complement strand
ACCGCGTTATCGTTCATCGCCAGCAAGCCGGCTCCTACAGGGTCAGGCGTCGATCAGACGCCCAGGTAATCCAGGATTCCTTCGGCGGCATTGCGGCCTTCGAAGATCGCCGTCACCACCAGGTCGGAACCGCGCACCATGTCACCACCGGCGAAGATTTTCGGGTTGCTGGTCTGGTGCTTGTACTGGCCTTGCTCCGGCGCCACGACGCGGCCCTGGCTGTCGGTCTGGATGCTGAACTGCTCGAACCACGACGCCGGGCTTGGACGGAAACCAAACGCGATGACCACGGCGTCGGCCGGGATGATCTCTTCGGAACCCGGGATCGGCTCGGGGCTGCGACGGCCACGGGCATCCGGCTCGCCGAGACGGGTCTCGACCACCTTCACGCCTTCGACACGGTCTTCTCCGACGATTGCGATCGGCTGGCGGTTGTAGAGGAATTTCACGCCTTCTTCCTTGGCGTTCTTCACCTCTTTGCGCGAGCCCGGCATGTTCGCTTCGTCACGACGATAGGCACAGGTCACCGCCTTGGCGCCCTGACGAATCGAGGTACGGTTGCAGTCCATCGCCGTGTCGCCGCCGCCCAGCACCACCACCTTCTTGCCTTTCATGTCGACGAAATCTTCCGGCGACTTTTCAAAGCCCAGGTTGCGGTTGACGTTGGCGATCAGGAAGTCCAGCGCGTCGTGCACGCCTGGCAGGTCCTCGCCGGCGAAGCCGCCCTTCATGTAGGTGTAGGTGCCCATGCCCATGAAGACCGCATCGAACTCTTCGAGCAGTTGTTCCATGGTCACGTCCTTGCCCACTTCGGTGTTCAGGCGGAACTCGATGCCCATGCCGGTGAAGACTTCGCGGCGATTGCTCAGCACGGTCTTTTCCAGCTTGAACTCGGGAATGCCGAAGGTCAGCAGACCGCCGATTTCCGGGTTCTTGTCGAACACCACCGGCGTCACGCCGCCACGCACCAGCACGTCGGCACAGCCCAGGCCCGCAGGGCCCGCACCGATTACCGCAACACGCTTGCCAGTCGGCTTGACCTTGGACATGTCCGGGCGCCAGCCCATGGCGAACGCGGTGTCAGTGATGTACTTCTCGACCGAACCGATGGTCACCGCACCGAAACCGTCGTTGAGGGTGCAGGCACCCTCGCACAGACGATCCTGCGGGCACACCCGGCCGCAGACTTCCGGCAGGGTGTTGGTCTGGTGCGACAGCTCGGCGGCCTGGAGGATGTTGCCCTCGGCCACCAATTTGAGCCAGTTGGGAATGAAGTTGTGCACCGGGCACTTCCATTCGCAATACGGGTTACCGCAGCCCAGGCAGCGGTGGGCCTGGTCGGCCGACTGCTGGGGTTTGAACGGTTCGTAGATTTCCACGAACTCTTTCTTGCGTTGACGCAACAGTTTCTTCTTCGGATCCTTGCGCCCGACATCGATGAACTGGAAGTCGTTATTCAGACGTTCAGCCATTGTTAAAACCTCATCAAACTCTTCAGGCGCATATCACTGCGGGTTGGCACGGGTGCTGGAAAGCAACGATTTCAGGTTGGCAGCCTTGGGCTTGACCAGCCAGAAACGACGCAGATAGTCATCGAGGTTTTCAGCGAGGTTACGACCCCACTCGCTGTCGGTTTCCTCGACGTATTCGTTCAGCACGCGTTGCAGGTGGCTGCGATAGGCTTCCATCGCCTCACCGCTGATCCGCTGGATTTCCACCAGTTCGTGGTTGACCCGGTCAACGAAGGTGTTGTCCTGGTCGAGCACGTAGGCGAAACCACCGGTCATGCCTGAGCCGAAGTTGTAACCGGTCTTGCCCAGAACGCAGACGAAACCACCGGTCATGTACTCGCAGCAGTGATCGCCTGTGCCTTCCACCACAGTGTGAGCACCGGAGTTACGCACCGCGAAACGCTCGCCAGCGGTGCCGGYGGCGAACAGCTTGCCGCCAGTGGCGCCATACAGGCAGGTGTTGCCGATGATGGCACTGTCCTGCGTCTTGTAGAGGCTGCCTTTCGGCGGAACGATGACCAGTTTGCCGCCGGTCATGCCTTTGCCGACGTAGTCGTTTGCGTCGCCTTCCAGGTACATGTTCAGGCCACCAGCGTTCCACACGCCGAAGCTCTGACCCGCCGTCCCTTTGAAGCGGAAGGTGATCGGCGCGTTGGCCATGCCCTGGTTACCGTGTTTGCGGGCGATTTCACCGGAGATCCGCGCGCCGATGGAACGGTCGCAGTTGCAGATATCCAGGGCGAAATCGGCACCGCTCAGGTCGTTGATTGCCGAGGTGGCCATGTCGACCATTTTCTCGGCCAGCAGGCCTTTGTCGAACGGCGGGTTGCGGTCGACCTGGCAGAATTGAGGCTTGTCTGCCGGGATGTGATCGCTGCCGAGCAACGGAGTCAGGTCCAGGTGGTTCTGCTTGGCGGTCTGGCCTTCGAGGACTTCCAGCAGATCGGTACGACCGATCAGCTCTTCGAGGGAGCGCACGCCCAGCTTGGCCAGCCACTCACGGGTTTCTTCGGCGACGTAGGTGAAGAAATTCACCACCATGTCGACGGTCCCGATGTAGTGATCCTTGCGCAGCTTCTCGTTCTGRGTCGCAACGCCGGTGGCGCAGTTGTTCAGGTGGCAGATGCGCAGGTATTTGCAGCCCAGGGCGATCATTGGCGCGGTGCCGAAGCCGAAGCTTTCAGCRCCGAGAATGGCTGCCTTGATCACGTCGAGGCCGGTTTTCAGGCCACCATCGGTTTGTACCCGGACTTTGCCGCGCAGGTCGTTGCCACGCAGGGTCTGGTGGGTTTCGGCCAGGCCGAGTTCCCACGGTGCGCCCGCGTATTTGATCGAGGTCAGTGGCGATGCACCGGTGCCGCCGTCGTAGCCGGAGATGGTGATCAAGTCCGCGTAGGCCTTGGCCACACCAGCCGCGATGGTGCCGACGCCCGCTTCTGCCACCAGTTTCACCGAAACCAGCGCATTCGGGTTGACTTGTTTCAGGTCGAAAATCAGCTGCGACAAGTCTTCGATCGAATAGATGTCGTGGTGCGGCGGAGGCGAAATCAGGGTCACGCCCGGCACTGCGTAACGCAGCTTGGCGATCAGACCGTTGACCTTGCCGCCTGGCAACTGACCACCTTCGCCGGGCTTGGCACCCTGGGCGACTTTGATCTGCAGCACTTCGGCGTTGACCAGGTATTCCGGGGTCACGCCAAAGCGGCCAGTGGCGACTTGCTTGATTTTCGAGCTCTTGATGGTGCCGTAGCGCGCCGGGTCTTCGCCGCCTTCGCCGGAGTTCGAACGCGCACCGAGGCGGTTCATGGCTTCGGCCAGGGCTTCGTGGGCTTCCGGCGACAGGGCGCCCAGCGAAATACCAGCGGAGTCGAAGCGCTTGAGCACCGACTCCAGAGGCTCGACTTCGCTGATGTCCATCGGCGTGTCGAGGGTCTTGACCTTGAGCAGGTCGCGGATCATCGACACCGGGCGGTTATCCACCAGTGACGTGTATTCCTTGAACTTGCTGTAGTCGCCCTGCTGCACTGCGGCTTGCAAGGTGTTGACCACGTCAGGGTTGTAGGCGTGATATTCGCCACCGTGGACGAACTTCAGCAGACCGCCTTGCTGGATCGGCTTGCGCGGGCTCCAGGCTTCAGCCGCCAGGGCTTTCTGCTCGGCTTCGATGTCGACGAAGCGTGCACCCTTGATGCGGCTTGGCACACCACGGAAGCTCAGTTCGCAGACTTCTTCGGACAGACCGATGGCCTCGAACAGCTGTGCACCGCGATACGACGTGATGGTCGAGATGCCCATCTTCGACAGGATCTTGAGCAGGCCCTTGGTGATGCCTTTGCGGTAGTTCTTGAACACCTCATAGAGGTCGCCCAGCACTTCACCGGTGCGGATCAGGTCACCCAGCACTTCATAGGCCAGGAACGGGTAGACCGCCGAGGCGCCGAAACCGATCAGCACCGCGAAGTGGTGTGGATCACGAGCGGTCGCGGTTTCCACCAGAATGTTGGAGTCGCAACGCAGGCCTTTTTCGGTCAGGCGATGGTGCACGGCACCGGTCGCCAGCGAAGCGTGGATCGGCAGCTTGCCCGGAGCAATGTGACGGTCACTCAGTACGACCTGGGTGCGACCGGCGCGAACGGCTTCTTCAGCCTGATCGGCGACGTTACGCACCGCGGCTTCGAGACCGACACTCTCGTCATAGTTGAGGTCGATGATCTGACGCTCGAAGCCTGGGCGATCGAGGTTCATCAGCGAGCGCCACTTGGCCGGAGAAATGACCGGCGAGCTGAGGATCACGCGCGAGGCGTGTTCCGGCGACTCCTGGAAGATGTTGCGCTCGGCACCGAGGCAGACTTCCAGCGACATGACGATGGCTTCGCGCAGCGGGTCGATCGGCGGGTTGGTGACCTGCGCGAACTGCTGACGGAAATAGTCGTACGGCGTGCGCACGCGCTGGGACAGCACGGCCATCGGCGTATCGTCGCCCATCGAGCCGACGGCTTCGTAGCCTTGCTCGCCGAGCGGACGCAGCACCTGGTCGCGCTCTTCGAACGTGACCTGGTACATCTTCATGTACTGCTTGAGCTGGTCGACGTCGTAGAACGCTGAACCGTGGTCGTTGTCTTCCATGGTCGCCTGAATGCGTAGGGCATTCTTGCGCAGCCATTGCTTGTACGGATGACGGGACTTCAAGCGGTTGTCGATGGCGTCGGTGTCGAGGATCTGACCGGTTTCGGTGTCCACGGCAAAGATCTGGCCCGGGCCGACACGCCCCTTGGCGATCACGTCCTCAGGCTGGTAGTTCCAGACACCGATTTCCGAGGCCAGGGTGATGAAACCGTTCTTGGTGGTCACCCAACGCGCCGGCCGCAGGCCGTTACGGTCGAGCAGGCACACCGCGTAGCGACCGTCGGTCATTACCACGCCGGCCGGGCCGTCCCACGGTTCCATGTGCATCGAGTTGTATTCGTAGAACGCACGCAGATCCGGGTCCATGGTTTCGACGTTCTGCCACGCAGGCGGGATGATCATCCGCACGCCACGGAACAGGTCGATGCCACCGGTGACCATCAGCTCGAGCATGTTGTCCATGCTGGAGGAGTCGGAACCGACACGGTTCACCAGCGGGCCGAGTTCATCCAGATCCATCAGATCATTGGTGAACTTGGTGCGACGGGCCTGCGCCCAGTTGCGGTTGCCGGTGATGGTGTTGATTTCGCCGTTGTGGGCAAGGAAGCGGAACGGCTGCGCCAGCGGCCATTTCGGCAGCGTGTTGGTCGAAAAGCGCTGGTGGAACACGCAGATCGAAGTTTGCAGGCGTTGGTCGCTCAGGTCTGGATAGAAGGCGGTCAAATCCGCCGGCATCATCAGGCCTTTGTAAATAATGGTCTTGTGGGAAAAGCTGCAGATGTAGTGATCGACATCGGCGGCGTTGGCCACGGACGAACGACGACGGGCGCTGAACAGCTTGATCGCCATGTCCTGATCGCTCAGGCCTTCACCACCGACGAACACTTGCTCGATCAGCGGCAGGCGCTCGAGGGCCAGGCGGCCGAGGACGCTGGTGTCGATCGGCACTTTGCGCCAGCCGACCAGGGTCAGGCCTTCGGCCAGGATTTCGCGGTTCATGTTCTCGCGAGCGGCTTCGGCTTTCACCGGATCCTGGTTGAAGAAGACCATGCCCACGGCATATTGCTTGGGCAGTTCGACGCCAAAGGTTTCCTGGGCGATGGCACGCAGGAACACATCCGGCTTTTGAATCAGCAGACCGCAACCGTCACCGGTCTTGCCGTCGGCGTTGATCCCACCGCGGTGGGTCATGCAGGTCAGGGCCTCAATGGCCGTTTGCAAAAGGGTATGACTGGGCTCGCCCTGCATATGGGCTATCAGGCCAAAACCGCAGTTATCCTTGAATTCATCTGGTTGGTACAGACCTGCTTTCATAGACACTTTCTCACCAGGCTGCCTCTTACCGAGGCAAATTTCTTTTCAATTCAACCAGTTACCATCCACGCCGAACGTACGCCAGCTTTGCGGGGCAAAAGGGAGGTCATTGTACACACCGACACAGAGGCTCACAAATTTGACGACGAAATGTCGCAAATCTATGTCGCATTTGTGAAAGGTTTAAAGCGATATGCTGTGCTAGTCAAAACTTTTTTAATTTTGACCGCAGCGACTCAAAGACTACTGTGACGCAGACACCACAAGGCACGCGGTCTATAGAGACAGCGCGCGCACTTGTAGAAATTTTGAGGTGCTTGGAGAGGCGGCCTGGGTAAGGCCGCCGAATCTTCAGCGAGTTGTTGCCAGTTCCTGTTGGACGCTGGCGACAGTGCGAGGCCAAGGTTTACCAGCCTGAACCTTCGCTGGCAAGGCCTTGATGGCAGTAACGGCTGCATCGCGGCTGGCGAAGCTACCGTAGGTGATGACGTAAAGCGGCTTGCCGTTGAGCACTTTCTTGAAATAACGGTACTCGCCGCCCTGCTCCTTGACGAAGTTTTGCGCGGTCGATTCGGAGCTGGTGCCAAGGATCTGCACTACATAGCTGCCCGGTGCCTGGCCTGCGTACCAGCTGCCACCAGCGGCTTTGGCCACGGTAGCTGGCTTCTCGGCGGGTTTGGCCACGACGGCCGGCTTGGCGGGCGCTGGAGCCGGTTTGGCAGCCGGTGCAGGCGCTGGCGCTGGCTTGGCCACAGGCGCGACAGGCTTGGCGGTCGCGACTTGAGTCGGCGCAGGCGTCGGCTTGGCAGCCGGTGTCGGCGCGGGCCCCGCTGGAACGCCTGCCGGTGGCGCAGTGGTGGTCACGGT
Organism: Pseudomonas sp. 05N434; assembly: GCF_056396965.1. NCBI lineage: Bacteria > Pseudomonadati > Pseudomonadota > Gammaproteobacteria > Pseudomonadales > Pseudomonadaceae > Pseudomonas > Pseudomonas sp. 05N434. Next base: position 26,792 of record NZ_JBFTMK010000108.1, on the reverse strand, counting down.
CGGCGGTGTGGCGCTGGAGCCTTCGACCGGTACGCCATCATCGCCTTCGGTAATGCCTCCAGCCGCTTCGGCCAACGGACCACGCATCACTGGCTGCGAGTTACCGACCAACGGCAATGGCATCGGTTGCGTATTACCGGCGAACTCCACGGAGGGAGCGCCTGCACTGTTAGGTTTTGGCGTGCCCTGGCCCAGCGGCAGTTGTGCCTGTTCGTTGGCAGGCGCGCCGGTGGTCGGTGCTTTGTTGCGACCTGGCATCAACCAGGCGGCAGCTACCGCGACCACGACGACGGCGGAAATTGCCAATACGTGTTTCTTCGGCATGTTGAACCCCATACTTGGACGCTTGACCGCTGAGCGGCTGGCAATCATGGCTTCGATCATTGCATCGCGGGCGACCTGGTTGATGTTGCCAGGCCAACCGTCGGAGCTTTCGTGAATATCAGAGATCTGATCCGCGGTGAAAAGTTCGATTCCCCGGCCAGCACCTTCAAGACGCTGATCCAGATATTCGCGGGTTTCTTCTTCGGTGTAGGGCTGCAATTCGATGACGTGAAAACGCTCTTCCTCGAGGCTCAGCGCATCAAGTTGAGCAATCAGCGAGGACTCACCGAACAGGAATACATGCGGACGACCTTCCGGCGCGCCGGCAGCCAGGGCCAACAAGGCTTCCAGTGCAGACTCGTCGAGTTGCTCGGCGTCATCCACCAGCAAATAGACTTCCTGCCCCGTGAGCGCAAGCTGCACCACTTGAGCCAGGATCGCACCGATCTCGGCCTGAGCAACGTCCAGCGCCTGAGCCACTTGATTCAGCACGCCAGCGGCGTCGCCGGCGCCACGGGCGGAAACCACCACGCTCTGCACTGACTGTTTGTTGGTGCTGGCTACCAGGGCCTGACGCAACAGGGTTTTGCCGCTGCCTTGCGGACCGGTGACCACCAGCAGCAACTGGCTGTAGCGAGCCAGGTGGTGCAACTGGCCCAGCACCGGCTTGCGCTGGGCCGGGAAGAATTTGAAGCCAGGCACCCGTGGAGCGAAAGGGTCATGACTTAACTGGTAATGGCCGAGGAAAGCCTCGTCGGCATGCAAACTAGTCATCGGGATCTTATTAACCTTTAAGCTGAGCCAGGGCGCGGTAATCCGCTCCCAGCGTGGCCTGTAAAACCTCTTTCGGATAATCGTCGGTCACCACCGCTTCGCCCATGTGGCGCAGCAGCACCAGGCGCAAACGACCGTCGATCACTTTCTTGTCAATTGCCATGTGTTCGAGAAAATCGGCTTCAGTCATCTCTTCCGGCGGGATGACCGGCAGGCCGGCGCGCTGGAACAGGCGAATACCGCGATTACGCTCCTCTTCGCTGATCCAGCCCAGCCGCGCGGACATGTCCAGAGCCATCACGGTGCCAGCAGCGACTGCTTCACCATGCAACCAGACACCATAGCCCATATGGGTTTCGATCGCGTGGCCGAAGGTATGCCCCAGGTTCAACGTGGCACGCACGCCAGTCTCTTTCTCGTCGGCACCCACCACTGCCGCCTTGGCCGCACAGGAACGTTCGATAGCGTAAGTCAGGGCGACCTGGTCCAGGGCGCGCAGGCGATCGACGTTTTCTTCGAGCCAGGTCAGGAATGGCTCGTCACAGATCAGCCCGTACTTGATGACTTCCGCCAGCCCGGCAGACAGTTCGCGGGCCGGCAGTGTATTGAGGGTGGCGGTATCGATCAGCACCACGTTGGGCTGATAGAAGGCGCCGACCATGTTCTTGCCCAGCGGATGATTGATCCCGGTCTTGYCGCCCACCGAAGAATCTACTTGCGACAGCAACGTGGTCGGCACCTGGATGAAATCGACGCCTCGCTGGTAGCAGGCCGCGGCAAAACCGGCCATGTCACCGATCACGCCGCCACCGAGGGCAATCACCGTGGTGCGACGGTCGTGCCGAGCAGTCAGGAGGCCATCGAAAATCAGTTGCAGGGTTTCCCAGGTCTTGAAGGCTTCGCCATCGGGCAGCACCACGGAAATGACCGAGAACTGCGCCAGACTGCGGGTCAGACGCTCGAGGTAGAGCGGCGCGACGGTCTCGTTGGAGATGATCGCCACCTGCCGCCCGCGGATATGCGGGGCTAGCAGCTCAGGCTTATCCAACAAACCTTCGCCAATATGAATCGGGTAGCTGCGCTCGCCTAGATCGACCTTGAGTGTCTGCATGTGTCCCCACAGTGAAGATGGAATCAGGCGTCCTGCCTTGAGTTTACGAATTCCATGGCGTCTGCTGGTGTGACGCCGTCCGGTAATCATCCGCCACAACTTTGAGCGGCTGCGACAGGACGCCGAGGATAGCGCATTTCGCCCCGTGCATTAACGGGGCGGCAGCTGCTGCAAGCGTTCGAGAATATCGAGCACCACCATCCGCGGTGGCCGCTCATCGGTTTCCACCACCAGGTCGGCGATTTCCCGATACAGCGGGTCACGGATCGCAAGCAAGTCCCGCAGGGTCTTGGCCGGATCGGCGGTACGCAGCAGTGGCCGATTGCGATCGCGAGCCGTTCGGCCCACTTGCTGCTCGACAGACGCGTGCAGATAGACCACCCGACCACCGGCGTGCAGCGCCCGACGATTGGCCTCGCGCATTACCGCTCCGCCACCGGTCGCCAACACCACGCCGTCGGACGCGCACAGCTCGGCAATCATCGCCTGCTCGCGGTCACGAAAGCCCGGTTCGCCTTCTTTATCGAAAATCCACGGGATATTGGCGCCCGTGCGCAATTCAATTTCCTTATCGGAATCTTTGAACGGCAGGCGCAGCTCTTTGGCCAGCAACCGGCCGATGGTGCTTTTTCCAGCCCCCATCGGTCCAACAAGAATCAAATTTCGCACAGAATCAATGACTCACAGCAATCGCCTGATTGTTCATGATACGCGGAGTGAGAAATACCAGCAGCTCGGATTTTTTCTCCGAAACCACGTCACGCCGGAAAAGGCGGCCAAGATACGGCACATCACCGAGAAATGGCACCTTATCTACAACCTTGCTCTGAGTATTTGAGAAAACCCCACCAATCACGATGGTCTCGCCGTCGTTGACCAATACCTTGGCGTTGACCTCGTTTTTCTTGATCGGCGGTACATCCTGCACTTTGTTCAGGTAGTCCGGTTCGTCCTTGGTGACCTTGACCTCCATGATGATGCGGTTGTCCGGGGTGATCTGCGGTGTCACTTCCAGCGACAGCGAAGCCTCCTTGAACGACACTGAAGTGGCACCGCTGGAGCTGGCTTCCTGATAGGGGATTTCGGTGCCCTTGAGGATTTTCGCGGTTTCCTTGTCTGACGTGACCACCTTGGGCTGCGAGACGATTTCCCCGTTGCCGGTTTTTTCCATGGCCGTCAGCTCAAGGTCCAGCAGCACATTGTCGGTAATGAAGGCGATGCCGATCCCCGAGGTGTTGGAGGAAGTCCCAAGGTCGACGAACGGCGAGTTGGTGCTGGTGCTGCCCGGCGTGCCGACGGTGGTCGAAGAGCCGTTGACCCCGGAGCCGTTCCAATTACCCTTCTGCACCGAACCGCCCCAGCGCACACCGAGGCTTTTGTCGTAATCGACGTTGGCTTCAACGATGCGCGCCTCGATCATCACCTGACGCACTGGAATATCCAGCTGTGCAACCCTGATCCCACGGCACATTCTGCAGGCGCAACGTGATGCCGCCCTGCACCGTGTCACTGGCCACCAGATTGAGGTTGGTGAAATCGGCGATCAATTGCAGCACCGAGCGCACATCGATGTCCTGGAAATTCAACGAGAGCTTTTCGCCGCTGTAGGCAAAACGTTCGGCGTTGCGTTTTTGCAAGTCATCGACAGTCATCGGCCGGATGCTGATGGTCAGTTTGTTATCGGTCTGGTAGGTCGAATAATCGAAGGCGCCGCTGGGCTCGATGCTGATGATGGCCCGGTCGCCCGTGGCGCTGGCGTTGACGAACTGCACCGGGGTAGCGAAATCCTTGACGTCGAGGCGTACGCGCAACCGCTCAGGCAATTGGGTTTTGGTGAAGCCGACGATGATCTTGCCATCGCGCTCCTGAATGTCCGGGGCAATGGATGGATCCGACAGATCGATAACCACGTTACCTTCACCCTGGGTGCCGCGCTGGAAATCCACGCCACGAATAGCCTTGCCCACGGGAGCACTGGCTCTGGCGGGTGCGGGTACCGCCGTGGCCGCGCGTGGTGCGCTGGCAATCGGTTTGGACGCCTTGTTACCGGCCGCCTGCCCGACGACCACGAAGAGGTTGTTGCCTTCGACACGTGCGCTATACGGAGTCAGTTGAGTCAGACCGATGATCAGCCGCGTGCGGTCCTTGGCTTCCACCACCGTGGCGCTGCGGGCATTGCCGCCGCCCAGGTCACGACTCTTGTTCGCCAGCTGACTGGTAACTCCCGGCAAATCCAGCGCAATCCGCGCAGGCTGCTCAGTCGTATAGCCATGAGGCTGCGGTGGCGGCCCGTCGAACGACAACTTCAGCTCGACACGGTCACCAGGCAGCGCGGCGACATCCAGCGCTTTGAGGTTGGCCGCCTGCACCAACGGCGACAGAAACGCTATCCATAGCGAAATACCGAAGGTTGAGAAAATCCTGTTCATTGTTCGAGTTCCACTATGAGTGCTCTTTCAAAGGGATGGTCCGCGGCCGTTCCAGCCAGGCGCCTTCGCCATCGGGAACGATTTCGACCACATCGACTTGCGAAGCGCTGATGGCGACGATCCGTCCATCATTACGTCCCAGGTAATCGCCGACTTTCAGCCGATGCACACCGCCCGCCCCACGCAGCAGCGCAAAGGAGCCGGAGGCATTGGAGATTGTGCCGACCATTTCAAATTGTTCGATGTTGAAGCCTTCGAGGTACTGCTTGACCCGGTTGGGGTCGGGCTTGACGTTGCGCGAGCCGTGCTTCTGGCCAGCCAGATCGACTCTGACCTGCCGGGAGAACGGGCTGCGCAGGTTGGCAGCGCTGTAGGTGAATGTCGGATAAGACTGGAATGTCGGCGTTGGTTCAATCTTGCCGGGCGCTCGCAGGCGCACTTCGTTCAGGTAGGCGTCGATGTCGCTGAAACCATTGTCACCGCCACAACCGGCCAGGACGACCAGACACATCACCATCGACAGGCAACGAATCGGGTTCATTTCTGCAACCCCTTGTCGTTGTAGCGGTAGGTCTTGGCAAGGATGCTCATGCGCAACTTCGGACCGCCTTCGGGATTGGCCGGCACCAAGTCGAAATCATGCAGGGTGACGATCCGCGGCAACCCCGCCACGCCGCTGACGAAAGTGGCCAGGTCGTGATAGGCGCCGGTGACGGTGATCTGGATAGGGAGTTCGATGTAGAACTGCTGGGTGACCTCCGGCAGCAGCTTGATCTCTTCGAACTCCAGGCCACTGCCCAGGCCGGTGCGGGTGATGTCCTCCAGCAGGCCGGGCACTTCGGTGTCGCTGGGCAATTGCCGTAATAGCATGCCGAAGGAGTTCTCCATTTCCTTCATCTGCTGGGTATACAGCTCAAGATTGGCCGCCATGTGGGCTTTGGTCGCAAACTGCTCCTTGAGCGTCGACTCCTYCTCACGCTTGAGTTCCAGGTGGCTTTCCAGGTCGCTGATCAGGAAGCTATAGCCCAGAGCCATCACCAGCACCATCAGCAGAACACTCGCAAGAACCTTGATCGCCCTTGGCCAGGAACCCATGTTGTTGGTGTCCAGATCGCTGATGTCGATCTGGCGCAACCCTTCGAGCCATTCGGACAGCCTCATTTAGCCACCCCCACAATTGCCGGCTGAGTCTGACGGACGGTCAACTGAAAAATATTGGCCTGATCCAGCTGACCGGCGGTGGTCGCTTTGACTTCCGTGAGATTGGGCGCATCAAACCAGTCGGATGCATCTAGATTGCGCATCAAATCCGAAACACGATTGTTGGACTCCGCCGCGCCGGTGATGGACAAGGTCTTGCCGACCATTTTCACTTCGGTGAAATACACGCCGTCCGGCAAGGTGCGCGCCAACTGATCGAAGATCCTCCCGCTGATCGGCCGGTTGCCTTGCAGGTCCTGGATGATGCGCATGCGCTCGACGAGCTGCTGGCGACGAGCCTTCAGATCGCTGATCTGTTTGATCCGTTCGTCGACCACGGCAATCTGCTTGGCGATGTAATCGTTACGCGCGACTTGTTGATCTATGGCGCTGTTAATGACCTGGTCCGTGATCAGCAGTGCCCCCACCGACCCTGCCAGCACACCGGCCAACGCCAGCAAAAAGCGTTTGCGCCGTGCTTCGCGCAACTCTTCACGCCAGGGTAAAAGATTGATCCGTGCCATCAGTCGAAACTCCTGAGGGCCAGCCCGCAGGCGATCATCAGTGCCGGCGCATCGCTCGCCAGGGCACTGGCGTTGACCCTGCTGCTCAGGGTCATGTCGGAGAATGGGTTAGCGACCTGGGTCGGCGTACCCAGACGCTGCTCGATCAACCGATCCAGCCCTGGGACCGAGGCAGTGCCGCCGGCCAGGAGAATGTGATCGACCGAGCTGTATTGGCCGGAGGCAAAGAAAAACTGCAATGAGCGCGATACTTGTTGCACCAACGCATCCCGAAACGGCTGCAAGACCTCACTGACGTAATCGTCCGGCAAACCACCCTGTTTCTTCGCCAACCCAGCCTGCTCGACCGTCAGGCCATAACGGCGCTGGATTTCTTCCGTCAGTTGTCGGCCGCCGAACAATTGTTCGCGGGTGTAGATGATCCGCCCATTATTCAACACGCTCAGGGTGGTCATGGTGGCGCCGATATCGACTACCGCCACGGTCAGATGCTCCTGAGAGGCGGCCAGCTGGGTTGCCAGCAAGCCGAACGCTCGCTCCAGGGCATAGGCTTCGACATCGACTACTCGCGCGGTCAGCCCGGCCAGGGCCAGGGCCGCTTCACGAACCTCGACGTTTTCCTTGCGACAGGCGGCCAGCAGCACATTGACCCGCTCGGGGTTGCGCACTGACGCGCCTTGCACTTCAAAGTCGATCGCCACTTCATCCAGCGGATACGGGATGTACTGATCGGCCTCGATCTTCAGCTGGTTTTCCATCTCGTCGTCGGAAAGACCGGCGTCCATCTCGATGGTCTTGGTGATCACCGCCGAGCCGGCGACCGCCACGGCGACGTTCCTCTGGCTGGTTTTGGCCTTGAGCAGCACGCGCGCAAGGGCCTGCCCCACGCCTTCGAGCTCGGCAATATTTTTTTCGACCACGGCACTGGCGGGCAGCGGCTCGACCGCATAGGCCTCGACCCGATAACGGTCGCCTTGGCGGCTTAACTCCAACAGCTTCACCGACGTAGAGCTGATGTCGATCCCCAGAAGCGCATTGGTTTTTTTATTGAAGAGTCCTAGCACTACCAATTCCCTATGACTATCCGTGAGTTACGGACTCTGTAATATCCATTGCGTTCAATACCCCCCGTCTTGACAGAAGCGCAAATGACGCTCCCTGCGGAAAAATGCTTATAATGCCGAGCGTTTTTCCGCTTTCACTGCAAGCGCGGGTCATTTTCTTTATAGCCTGAACCCTGATGCCTAATTCATTCTTTGCCCTGGATATCCAAAAGCCTTGATTCGTCTGCTGAAATTCTTCGGTTGGTCCATCGTCGCCGTTTTCTGCGGACTGCTCCTGGGTCTGAGCGGCGCCTTTCTTTACCTTAGCCCTGGATTGCCATCTGTGGAGGCGCTGAGAAGCATTCAGTTGCAGATTCCTTTGCGGGTGTACAGCAGCGACAACAAGCTGATCGCAGAATTTGGCGAAATGCGCCGTACGCCGATCCGTTTCGCCGACATTCCCCCCAATTTCATTAATGCGTTACTAAGTGCTGAAGACGACAATTTCGCCAACCACTACGGCGTCGATCCCAGCAGCCTGATGCGTGCCGCCACCCAGCTGGTAAAGAGCGGACACATTCAGTCCGGCGGCAGCACCATCACCATGCAGGTGGCGAAGAACTTCTTCCTGAGCAGCGAACGCAGCTTCTCGCGCAAAACCACCGAAATCCTCTTGGCCCTGCAGATCGAACGGCAGCTGACCAAGGACGAAATCCTCGAGCTGTACGTCAACAAGATTTATCTGGGCAACCGCGCCTATGGCATCGAGGCAGCGGCGCAGGTCTATTACGGCAAGTCGATTCGTGACGTCAGCCTGGCGCAGATGGCGATGATCGCCGGTCTGCCAAAAGCCCCGTCGCGCTTCAACCCGCTGGCCAACCCGGCCCGCAGCAAGGAGCGTCGCGACTGGATCCTGGGGCGCATGTACAAGCTCGGCAAGATCACCGAAGCCGACTACACCGCGGCGATCAACGAACCGCTGAACGCCAGCTATCACGTGCCGACTCCGGAAGTGAACGCACCGTACGTCGCCGAAATGGCCCGCGCCGAAATGGTCGGTCGCTATGGCAGCGATGCGTACACCGAAGGTTTCCGCGTCACCACCACGGTGCCGAGCGATTTGCAGGAAATGGCCAACAGCGCGGTTCACGAAGGCTTGATGACCTACGATCAACGGCACGGTTATCGCGGCCCCGAGTCACGCCTGCCGGGTAAAACCCGAGAGGCCTGGACCCAGGAACTGACCAAGCAGCGGACCATCAGCAGCCTGGAGCCGGCGATCGTGACCCAGGTCGACAAGAACGGCGTGCAGGTGCTGACCCGCACCGGCGAAGAACACGTTGCCTGGGACACCATGAAGTGGGCTCGTCCGTTCCTGAACACCAACAGCATGGGCGCCAATCCGAAGCAGCCGTCGGACGTCGCGCAGGTCGGCGATCTGATTCGCGTACAACGTCAGCCGGACAATTCGCTCAAATTCAGCCAGATTCCGCAGGCCCAGGGCGCACTGGTGTCCCTCGATCCGCAGAACGGTGCCATTCGTTCCCTGGTCGGCGGTTTTGCCTTCGAGCAGAGCAACTACAACCGCGCCATGCAGGCCAAGCGCCAGCCAGGTTCGAGCTTCAAGCCGTTCGTCTATAGTGCCGCCCTGGATAACGGCTACACCGCCGCCAGCCTGGTGAACGACGCACCGATCGTGTTCGTCGACGAGTACCTGGACAAGGTCTGGCGCCCGAAGAACGACACCAACACCTTCCTCGGCCCTATCCGCATGCGTGAAGCGCTCTACAAGTCGCGCAACCTGGTATCGATCCGCCTGCTGCAAGCGCTGGGCGTCGACCGCACCATCGACTACATCAGCAAGTTCGGCTTCAACAAGCAGGACCTGCCACGCAACCTGTCCCTGGCATTGGGCACCGCGACCCTGACGCCAATGGAAATCGCCACTGGCTGGAGCACCTTCGCCAACGGCGGCTACAAGATTTCCCCGTATATCATCGACAAGATTGAAAGCCGCAACGGCGACACACTGTTCGTTGCCAACCCGCCGAGCGTTCCGAAAGGCAACGTAGTCAGCGACGGCATCGCCGTGCCGGCCGCCAATACCTTCACCGTCAACGCCATCCCAGGCGAAGCGCCAGGCGCCCAGCCAGTGTCACAAGCGCCAGCGGTGGCCGAACGTATCATCGATGGTCGCACCACCTACATCCTCAACAGCATGCTTGAGGACGTGATCAAGCTCGGTACTGGCCGTCGTGCGCTGGCCTTGGGCCGCAGTGACATTGCGGGCAAGACCGGCACCACCAACGAATCCAAGGACGCCTGGTTCTCCGGCTACAACGCCGATTACGTGACCACCGTCTGGACCGGCTTCGACCAACCGGAAAGCCTGGGTAAACGCGAGTTCGGCGGCACCGTCGCCCTGCCGATCTGGATGAACTACATGGGCGCTGCCCTCAAAGGCAAGCCAGCCCATACCCAGCCGGAACCTGAAGGCATCCTTAGCCTGCGGGTCGACCCGGTCAGCGGTCGTGCAGCCACCCCAAGCACGCCAGGCGCCTACTTTGAGCTGTTCAAGGCCGAAGATACGCCACCGTCGGTGAACGAGCTGGGTAACGGAAATGTGCCGGGCAGCCCGCTACCAGCGGACGAAGCGGCGCCGATCGATTTGTTCTGATCGCCGCAACACCAAAAAGCCCCGCCTTCGAAAGAAGTGCGGGGCTTTTTATTGCCTGCCTGCAAACCACCCAGATACAAAAAAGCCCCGACTCAGAATGAGCCGGGGCCTTTGGTTGAAGCGCTACAACGGCTTAGCCGTTGAACACGTCATCCACGCTTTTCAGCGGGTAGTTCTTCGGATACGGCAGGGTCGCCACGCCGGTCTCGATTGCAGCCTTGGCCACGGCATCGGAGATCAGGGTGATCAGACGGGCATCCATTGGTTTCGGGATGATGTACTCACGACCGAATTCCAGCTTGATGCCGCCGTAGGCATCGCACACTTCCTGAGGCACTGGCAGCTTGGCCAGTTCACGCAGGGCGTTGGCAGCAGCCACTTTCATTTCTTCGTTGATGCGCTTGGCGCGAACGTCCAGGGCACCACGGAAGATGAACGGGAAGCCCAGTACGTTGTTGACCTGGTTCGGGTAGTCCGAACGGCCGGTGGCCATGATCACATCGTTGCGAGTGGCGTGCGCCAGTTCCGGGGAGATTTCCGGATCCGGGTTCGAGCATGCGAACACGATCGGGTTGGCCGCCATGGATTTCAGGCCTTCAGCGCTCAGCAGGTTCGGACCGGACAGGCCAACAAACACGTCGGCGCCTTCCAGTGCGTCAGCCAGGGTGCGCTTGTCGGTCGCGTGAGCGAAGACGGCCTTGTACTGGTTCAGGTCATCACGGCCGGAGTGGATCACACCGGTACGGTCAACCATGTAGATGTTTTCGATGTTGGCGCCCATGCTCACCAGCAATTTCATGCAGGAGATGGCGGCAGCACCGGCGCCCAGACAGACGATCTTGGCTTCCGGCAGGGTTTTACCGGCGATTTCCAGGGCGTTGATCATGCCGGCAGCGGTCACGATCGCGGTACCGTGCTGGTCATCGTGGAATACCGGAATGTCGCACTGCTCGATCAGAGCGCGTTCGATTTCAAAGCACTCAGGCGCCTTGATGTCTTCCAGGTTGATGCCACCGAAGGTGATGGAGATACGCTTGACGGTGTCGATGAAGGCTTGCGGGCTTTCGGAGTCGACTTCGATGTCGAACACGTCGATGCCGGCGAAGCGCTTGAACAGAACACCTTTACCTTCCATCACCGGCTTGGAAGCCAATGGACCGAGGTTACCCAGGCCCAGAATCGCGGTGCCATCGGAAATGACTGCAACCAGGTTGCCTTTGCCGGTGTATTTGTAGGCCAGTTCAGGATCGCGGGCGATTTCGCGTACTGGTTCGGCTACGCCGGGGCTGTAGGCCAGCGACAGGTCGCGGGCGGTAGCAGTGGCCTTGGTGAGCTCGACACTCAGCTTCCCTGGACGAGGATTGGCGTGATATTCGAGAGCGGCAGTTTTCAAATCAGACATGTGGGCATTCCGCTTTTTACTGTTGGACAGACGGACCGCCGAGGATACTCGTGTCGCAAAGTCCCCACAAGACTGACCAGTCACCCCTGTCAAGCGCCCTGCCCTACGACTTTGGGCCAAGAGCCACGGAATACAAGGGATAGACTGTTCACAATCTACAGAATAAATGTCTACAATTTTTCTTGCGGCGCGACCTGCAACATCGCCGGATCGGTCAGCGGCAAAAGCCAGCGTGCCTGCCCGGGCTTCAGCCCGCCACGGCGCGAACGATCCACGACCCAGCCACGAGCCTCGATTTGCTTGCCTTTGAGCTTCTCAAGCGACGCGTCATCGAATTGCCCCAGCAAATTGGGTGCAACCCGCAATACAACTGAATCCTGCAACTCGATCCAAACCCCGCCGCGATTGCGCTGAACCTTGCTCACACGACCACTGAGCACGGCGAAGCCGGACGCGTTGATCTGCTCCGCTTTCAGTACAGGTGACTGTCGCCACAGCCCGAGACCGGCCTGACGAGCACTGCGTTCCGCCGCCTGCTGGCAGCCGACCAAATCGACGTTCGGCGCTACCGCGACCTGAAAACCGAGACCTTCAGCAAGCATCTGCGCTTCGAGGTTGGCGCCATCGACGCTGTAGACATGGGCCAGCGTGCGGCCGTAATGGTCCTTGCCTTCTTTACCCGGCAGCAAACCGACCCGCCCGTCGCTGGCGGCCACCAGGGCTTCCAGGCGTTTGCGCGCGGCCTCGGCGAACGGCTCGTCGGAACGACCCTGCTTGCCCAGCTCCGGCGTGTTCAAACCGATCATGCGCACACTGCGCCCATCGCTCAGACGCAAGGTGTCGCCATCCACCACCCGCTGGACTGCGACCGGCGTCAGCCCGCTCGGCGCCGGGCAGAAGGCCTGGGCAGCGGAAAGCCAAATCGCAGACATAAAAAAGGCGCCCGCGAGGGACGCCTTTTTCATCAGCATGGAAAAACCGTAACGGCTTCCCAAGTTGATCGGCCTTAGGCCTTTTTCGCGCCGAAAGCACCGAAACGGTCTGCGAAACGCTGAACGCGGCCGCCAGTGTCCAGAGTCTTTTGCTTACCGGTGTAGAACGGGTGGCATTCGTTGCAAACGTCGATCGCCAGGGCTTTGCCGTAGGTCGAACGGGTTTCGAACTTGTTGCCGCAGCTGYAGGTAACAGCAACTGCTGGGTATTCTGGATGGATATCAGCTTTCATGGTGTCTTCCTCAGGCTAGCGTGCCGCCACCCAACACTATTGTTGAATACCGCACGTAATTAGGCCGCGGATTCTACCAGACCTCGCCCTGCCTTCGCCCCTGCGCCGCCTGTTCGACTATCGCGCCCCGGCTGGAGTCCTGCGCGCCCAGTTACACCCGGGCATGCGTTTGCGGGTGCCGTTCGGCCGGCGGGAGATGATCGGAATTCTGGTGGAGATCACCGACCACAGCGAAGTCCCGACAGAAAAGCTCAAACCGGCGCTGGCCCTGCTCGATGCAGTACCGCCGCTGCCACCCGCGCTGTTCAAGCTGTGCCTGTGGACGTCCCAGTATTATCAGCACAGCCTCGGCGACACGTTGAGCTGGGCGCTGCCGGTGTTGCTGCGTCAGGGTGAACTGGCCGAAGCCCGTCAGGAGCGGTTCTGGTCCGCCGCGCCCGGCGCCAGCCTCGATGACCCGCGCATCGCCCGCGCCCCGCGGCAGCGCGAAGCCCTGGCGACCCTGGCGCAACATCCCCACGGCGTCGCCCATCAGTTGCTGAGCAAACTGATGCTGAGCAAGGACAGCCTCGATCTGTTGCTGGCCAAGGATCTGGTGCAGGTAGACATCCGCAGGCACGCGCCCGGCGCTCGCCACGAACACTGGCTGGCACAACCGGAACTGCCGCTCAACCCGGAGCAGCGCGCCGCTTATGAAGCGATTCGCGCCGGGTTCGACAGTTATCACGCGTTCCTGCTGGCCGGCGTCACCGGCAGCGGCAAGACCGAAGTCTATTTGCAACTGATCCGCGAAACACTCGAGGCCGGCAAGCAAGCCCTGGTGCTGATCCCGGAGATCAACCTCGGCCCGCAAACCCTGGCGCGCTTCGAACAGCGCTTCAATGCACGCATCGCGCTGATCCACTCCGCCGTCAACGACCGCGAGCGCCTGGACGCCTGGCTGGCCGCGCGGGATGGCGAAGCCGACATTATTATCGGCACCCGTTCGGCGCTGTTCACGCCGATGAAGAACCCCGGCCTGATCATCATCGATGAAGAGCACGACGGCTCCTATAAACAGCAGGAAGGCTTGCGCTACCACGCCCGCGACCTGGCGCTGGTTCGCGCCCGGCAGGAAAACATCCCGATTGTCCTCGGCTCCGCCACGCCTTCGCTGGAAAGCCTGCAAAACGCCTACACCGGTCGTTACGGCCTGCTGCGCCTGAATGAGCGCGCCGGTGGTGCCAAGCAACCGCGCTTCCTGCGCCTGGACGTGAAAAGTCGTCCACTGGACAGCGGCATTTCCGGGCCGATGCAGCAAGCCATCGGTCAGACCCTCGCCGCCGGCCAGCAGGTGCTGGTGTTCCTCAACCGTCGAGGGTTCGCCCCGACACTGCTCTGCCACGATTGCGGCTGGATGTCCGAATGCCAGCGTTGCGACGCGCGAATGACCGTGCACCAGCGCTCGGGCGAATTGCGCTGCCATCATTGTGGCTACGTCGAGCGCGTGCCTCGGCATTGCCCGAAGTGCGGCAAGGTCGATTTGCGGCCCGTGGGCGCCGGTACCGAGCGTGCCGAGGAACGCCTGGGGATTCTGTTCCCGGACGTTCCGSTGCTGCGGGTCGACCGCGACAGTACTTCACGCAAAGACGCGATGAATCAGTTGTTCGCGACCATCCAGAAAGGCCAGCCGTGCATTCTGGTCGGCACACAGATGCTTGCCAAAGGGCACCACTTTCCTCGGGTGACACTGGTGTCGATTCTCGATGCCGACGGCGGGTTGTTCTCCGGTGACTTCCGCGCCAGCGAGCGCATGGCGCAGTTGATCGTGCAGGTCGCCGGGCGCGCGGGGCGGGCCGAAGAACCGGGCAAAGTGATCATCCAGACGCACCTGGCGGACCACCCGCTGCTGGTGCAACTGACCGAACAGGGCTACTTCGCCTTCGCCGAACAGGCGCTGAGCGAGCGCCGCTCCGCCGGGTTGCCGCCATTTGCGCATCTCGCGCTGCTGCGGGCCGAAGCGCACAAACCGGGGCAGGCCGAAGGGTTCCTCGATGAAGCGTGCAGTGAGGCCGAACGACTGCTGACCGAACAGCATCTGACCGGCATCGAGTTGCTGGGGCCGGTTCCGGCACCGATGGAGCGCCGGGCCGGGCGCTATCGCGCACAGTTATTGCTGCAAGCCACGGCCCGGGCGCCACTGCATCGATTGTTGAGCAGTTGGTTGCTGGCTTTGGAGCAGATGCCCAGTGGGCGGGCAGTGCGTTGGTCTTTGGATGTCGATCCGGTCGATTTGTATTGATTTCAAAATCGCCATCGCGGGCAGACCTCGCTCTTACAACGGATCTTGCTGATCCGCACACTGCCTCTGTAGGAGCGAGGCTTGCCCGCGAAGGCGGCCGATTTGTCACCACATATCCATAACCTGCCCGCTATAGTTGGCAAGCCCGTCTTCGCAACGGATAATGCCCAGTTTTTCCACCAGCGCACTGAAGCGCCGCCGCGCCTGCGGTCGAAAGAGAAGACCATGAAAGACACCATTCGCCAGCTGATCCAACAAGCCATCACCCAACTCGTCAACGAAGGTGTGTTGCCTGAAGGCCTGTCGCCGGCGATCCAGGTGGAAAACTCCCGTGACAAGACTCACGGCGACTTCGCCAGCAACATCGCGATGATGCTGGCCAAACCGGCCGGCATGAAACCCCGTGACCTGGCCGAGAAAATCATCGCCGCGCTGCCGGCTGACGAAAACGTCTCCAAAGCCGAAATCGCCGGCCCTGGCTTCCTGAACTTCTTCCAGAACACCCAAGCCCTGGCGACCCGCCTGGACGCGGCCCTGGCCGACGACCACATCGGCGTACGCAAGGCCGGCCCGGTGCAGCGCACCGTGGTTGACCTGTCGGCCCCGAACCTGGCCAAAGAGATGCACGTCGGCCACTTGCGCTCGACCATCATCGGCGACGGCGTGGCCCGGGTGCTGGAGTTCCTCGGCGACACCGTGATCCGTCAGAACCATGTCGGCGACTGGGGCACCCAGTTCGGCATGCTGATGGCTTATCTGCAGGAGAACCCGATCACCAGCGACGAGCTGTCGGACCTGGAAAACTTCTACCGCGCCGCCAAGCAGCGCTTCGACGAGTCCGAAGAGTTCGCCGACCGCGCCCGTGGTCTGGTGGTCAAGCTGCAAGCCGGCGACCCGGACTGCCTGGCCCTGTGGACCAAGTTCAAGGACATCTCGCTGTCCCACTGCCAGAAAATCTACGAACTGCTGAACGTCAAACTGACCATGGCCGACGTGATGGGTGAAAGCGCCTATAACGACGACCTGATCAACGTGGTCAACGACCTCAAGGCCAAAGGCATGCTGGTCGAGAGCAACGGCGCCCAGTGCGTGTTCCTCGACGAGTTCAAGAACGCCGAGGGCGAACCGCTGCCAGTGATCATCGTCAAGGCCGATGGCGGCTACCTCTATGCCACCACCGACCTGGCGGCCGTGCGCTACCGCAGCGGCGTGCTGAAAGCCGATCGCGCGCTGTACTTCGTTGACCAGCGCCAGGCCCTGCACTTCCAGCAGGTGTTCGCCGTCGCCCGCAAGGCCGGCTTCGTGACCCATCCGATGGAAATGGAACACATGGGCTTCGGCACCATGAACGGCGCCGATGGCCGCCCGTTCAAAACCCGTGACGGCGGCACCGTGAAGCTGATCGACCTGCTGACCGAAGCCCAGGAACGCGCCTACACGCTGGTGAAGGAGAAGAACCCGGAGTTGGCCGAAGACGAGCTGCGCAACATCGCCAAGGTCGTGGGCATTGGCGCGGTGAAGTACGCCGACCTGTCCAAGCACCGCACCAGCGACTACAGCTTCAACTTCGACCTGATGCTGAACTTCGAAGGCAACACCGCACCGTACCTGCTGTACGCCTACACCCGAGTGGCCGGCGTGTTCCGCAAGCTCGGCAAGGACTTCAGCGAAGTCGAAGGGCAAATCGTCCTCGAAGCGCCGCACGAACATGAGCTGGCGGCGAAACTGGCGCAGTTCGGCGAAATCCTGAATAACGTGTCCGACAAAGGCACGCCGCACATTCTCTGCACCTACCTGTACGATGTTGCCGGCCTGTTCTCCAGTTTCTACGAGAACTGCCCGATCCTCGGCGCCGATACCCCGGCGCAAATGCAGAGCCGTTTGCGCCTTGCTGCGTTGACCGGCCGCACTCTCAAGCAAGGCCTGGAACTCTTGGGTCTGGAAACTCTGGAGCGTATGTAAGTTGGCTGCCAAGAAAAAACCTGCACCCAAGCGTGGCGCCAGCCGTTACCAAGCTCCTGCAAAGCAACCGATCCCGGGCTGGCTGTGGATGGCCATCGGCCTGACGGTCGGCGCGTTCATTGTGTTCCTGATGAAGCTGGAGCCGGGCAAGGGCAGTGACAGCGTCAAGCGCGAGAAGGTCGAGCAACAGCAGAAAGCGACCAAGATCGCCGAAGCCAACAAGACCCCGCCGAGCCCGACGCAACCGGTGAAGCCGAAGTACGACTTCTACACCTTGCTGCCGGAATCGGAAGTGATCGTGCCGCCGGATGCGGTACCGGAGAAAACCCTGCCGACGCCACAGGTGCCGGCCGTGCCGACCACGCCGGTGACGCCTGCGGAAGCGGCGAAGATCGACACCGCCCGGGCTCAGGCGGCATTGGCCGGCATCACTCCGCCGCCAGCGCCACCGGTGGCTAAAGCGGCGCCGGTGACCAAGTTCTTCCTGCAGGCCGGTTCGTTCCGCAAGCAAGCCGATGCCGACAAGGTTCGGGCGCAGATCATCCTGCTGGGTCAGGCCGTGGCGGTTGAATCCGGCACGGTGAAGGACGAGACCTGGTACCGGGTGCTGGTCGGCCCGTTCAGCAACCGCGAACAACTGACCACCGCCCAGAAGCAACTGGCGGGCAGCGGCTTCAGTAACCTGTTGTTACAACAACGCCAGAGCCGCTAATTTCGTCAAGGACACTGCGTCATCGTTCTTCGCGGGCAAGCCTCGCTCCTACAGGATCACGTAAATCTCTGTAGGAGCGAGGCTTGCCCGCGAAGGCGTCAGAACAGACAACACATTCATCCCTGCCCACCACCGCTCGTCCCCCGCCGCGTCCTACAGTTGAAAAACGCTCCACCACCCCCATATGAGTTGGCATAAGGCATTTTCGCCCCGCTGCGTGGAGACTCTCCCTTGACCACCATCGTTTCAGTTCGCCGCCACGGCAAAGTCGTCATGGGCGGCGACGGCCAGGTTTCGCTCGGCAATACCGTGATGAAAGGCAACGCGAAGAAAGTTCGCCGCCTGTACCACGGTCAGGTTATCGCCGGTTTTGCCGGGGCTACCGCTGACGCCTTCACCCTCTTCGAACGTTTCGAAGGCCAACTCGAAAAACATCAGGGCCACCTGGTTCGCGCCGCTGTCGAACTCGCCAAAGAATGGCGCACTGACCGCTCCCTCAGCCGCCTCGAAGCCATGCTCGCGGTCGCCAACAAGGATGCCTCTCTGATCATCACCGGCAACGGTGACGTGGTTGAGCCTGAAGAAGGCCTGATCGCCATGGGTTCCGGCGGCGGCTACGCCCAGGCTGCGGCCAGCGCGCTGTTGAAAAAGACCGACCTGTCGGCCCGGGAAATCGTCGAAACCGCTTTGGGCATCGCTGGCGACATCTGCGTGTTCACCAACCACAACATCACCATCGAGGAGCAGGATCTCGCTGAGTAAGCCTGCCTTGGCCTAGCGCCACGGCTCACTTTTGCTTGAGGACCGCCAATTACTATGCCCATGACCCCCCGTGAAATCGTCCACGAACTCAATCGCCATATCATCGGCCAGGACGATGCCAAACGCGCCGTCGCCATTGCCTTGCGCAACCGCTGGCGCCGGATGCAGCTGCCCGAAGAGCTGCGCGTCGAAGTCACCCCCAAGAACATTCTGATGATCGGCCCGACCGGCGTCGGTAAAACCGAGATCGCCCGTCGCCTGGCCAAACTCGCCAACGCTCCGTTCATCAAAGTCGAAGCGACCAAATTCACCGAAGTGGGCTATGTCGGCCGCGACGTCGAATCGATCATTCGTGATCTGGCGGACGCGGCGATCAAGCTGCTGCGCGAACAGGAAATGACCAAGGTTCGCCACCGCGCCGAAGACGCCGCCGAAGAACGCATCCTCGACGCCTTGCTGCCACCGGCACGCATGGGTTTCAGCAACGAAGACGCCGCCCCGGCCCAGGACTCCAACACCCGCCAGCTGTTCCGCAAACGCCTGCGTGAAGGTCAGCTGGACGACAAGGAGATCGAAATCGAAGTCGCCGAAATCACCGGCGTCGATATCTCCGCGCCACCGGGCATGGAAGAAATGACCAACCAGTTGCAGAGCCTGTTCGCCAACATGGGCAAGGGCAAGCGCAAGAGCCGCAAGCTCAAGGTCAAGGAAGCGCTGAAACTGGTTCGCGACGAAGAAGCCGGTCGCCTGGTCAACGAAGAAGAGTTGAAGGCCAAGGCGCTGGAAGCTGTCGAACAGCACGGCATCGTGTTCATCGACGAAATCGACAAGGTCGCCAAGCGCGGCAATACCGGTGGCGTCGATGTATCCCGTGAAGGCGTACAGCGCGACTTGCTGCCGCTGATCGAAGGCTGCACCGTCAACACCAAACTGGGCATGGTCAAGACCGACCACATCCTGTTCATCGCCTCTGGCGCATTCCACCTGAGCAAGCCGAGTGATCTGGTGCCGGAGCTGCAAGGTCGCCTGCCGATTCGGGTCGAACTCAAGGCCCTGAGCCCGGAAGATTTCGAGCGTATCCTCAGCGAACCGCATGCCTCTCTCACCGAGCAGTATTGCGCGCTGCTGAAAACCGAAGGGCTGCTCATCGAGTTCCAGCCGGACGGCATCAAGCGTATTAGCTTGCTCCCGCTGGGTCGCGAAGCGGCCCCAAAGTCGGTGAATGCGGTTTATCTACAAGACCTCATTCGCCGGATTTACGACTGCTACGCAGCCGAGCGGGAGCAAGCTCCCTCGCCACAGGTCACCCGCCGACACAGGGCCTTCATACAGACGGAAGATCGGCCCCATGACGACCCAACTCCCCACCGACATCAAACTGCACAAAGCCTCGAAAACCCTGACGCTCAAATACGCGTCCGGCGAGGAGTATCACCTGCCCGCAGAATTCCTTCGTGTGCACTCTCCTTCCGCCGAGGTCCAGGGCCACGGCAAACCTATCCTGCAATTTGGCAAGATCGGCGTAGGCCTGAGCAAGGTCGAACCAGCCGGTCAGTACGCACTGAAATTGACCTTCGACGACGGCCACGACAGCGGCCTGTTCACCTGGGAATATCTGTACCAGTTGGCGGTGCGCCAAGAGGATCTGTGGAACGATTATCTTGCCGAACTCAAAGCGGCTGGAAAGACCCGTGATCCGAACGAGTCGGTCGTCAAGCTGATGCTCTAGGTCAGGCCTCGAGGTATTTAGAGGGCATTTTCTAATTCCATCTGTTTGAATGCTTGGCTGCCGGGTCAACGATTGGCCCGCTTGCGAAAAAAATTAAACTCGGGTAACCAATGGAGCTGGCAAGTTCCGTGCATTTGTAGCTATGCGCAATTAACGGTCACCCCGAGCAGTAGTACCTGGCGTTTGCTGTGTGACTACACAGCTGGGCTCAGGTACTCGCCTCAGGACAATGGAGCGTCGTAGATGAGTAACAAGCAAAACGATGACCTGAAATTCCAGGCTTCAGAAAATACCTTGGGACTGAATCCTGTTGTTGGGCTGCGTAGAAAGGATCTACTGGGCTCTGCCCGAATGGTGCTGACCCAGGCCATCAGACAACCCATCCACAGTGCCAGGCACGTCGCCCATTTCGGCATCGAACTCAAGAACGTGCTGTTCGGAAAATCCGAGCTTCAACCGCAAAGCGACGACCGCCGTTTCCTCGACCCGGCCTGGAGCCAGAACCCTCTCTACAAACGTTATTTGCAAACTTATCTGGCGTGGCGCAAGGAGCTCCACACCTGGATCGATAAGAGCAATCTCTCGCCCAAGGACGTCGCTCGCGGGCATTTCGTGATCAACCTCATGACCGAAGCCATGGCCCCGACCAACACGGCAGCCAACCCGGCGGCGGTCAAACGCTTCTTCGAAACCGGCGGCAAAAGCCTGCTCGACGGCCTCTCTCATCTGGCCAAGGATCTGATCCACAACGGCGGGATGCCGAGCCAGGTCAACATGGGCGCGTTCGAAGTCGGCAAGAGCCTGGGTGTGACCGAAGGCGCGGTGGTCTTTCGCAACGACGTGCTGGAGCTGATCCAGTACAAGCCGATCACCGAGCAAGTGCATGAACGCCCACTGCTGGTGGTGCCGCCGCAAATCAACAAGTTCTATGTTTTCGACCTCAGCCCGGACAAAAGCCTGGCGCGCTTCTGCCTGCGCAACAACATGCAGACGTTCATCGTCAGCTGGCGCAACCCGACCAAGGAACAACGCGAGTGGGGTCTGTCGACCTACATCGAAGCGCTCAAGGAAGCGGTCGACGTGGTCACCGCGATCACCGGCAGCAAAGACGTGAACATGCTCGGTGCCTGCTCCGGCGGCATTACCTGCACCGCGCTGCTGGGTCATTACGCAGCGATCGGCGAGAAGAAAGTAAACGCCCTGACGCTGCTGGTCAGCGTGCTCGACACCACCCTCGACAGCGACGTGGCCCTGTTCGTCGACGAGCAGACCCTCGAAGCCGCCAAGCGCCACTCCTACCAGGCCGGTGTGCTGGAAGGTCGCGACATGGCGAAAGTCTTCGCCTGGATGCGTCCCAACGACTTGATCTGGAACTACTGGGTCAACAACTACCTGTTGGGCAACGAGCCACCGGTGTTCGACATTCTGTTCTGGAACAACGACACCACTCGCCTGCCGGCCGCCTTCCACGGCGACCTGATCGAGATGTTCAAAAACAACCCACTGATCCGCCCCAATGCACTGGAAGTGTGCGGCACACCGATCGACCTCAAACAGGTCGATGCCGACATCTTTTCCCTGGCTGGCACCAACGATCACATCACCCCGTGGAAGTCCTGCTACAAGTCGGCACAACTGTTCGGCGGCAAGGTCGAGTTCGTGCTGTCCAGCAGCGGACATATCCAGAGCATTCTGAACCCGCCGGGCAATCCGAAAGCACGCTACATGACCAGCACCGACATGCCGGTCAAGGCCGAGGACTGGATGGAAAATTCCACCAAGCACACCGACTCCTGGTGGTTGCATTGGCAGGCGTGGCAGGCCGAACGCTCGGGCAAACTGAAGAAGTCCCCCGCCAACCTTGGCAACAAGGCCTATCCCGCGGGTGAGGCGTCGCCAGGCACGTATGTGCACGAACGTTGAGCTTCAAACAACTCGCAGTCCGCGGCACTGGGAGGTGCCGCGATTGTCATTAATCAGCCTCGAGGCCAGCCTCGAACATTCTGCGACGGCCCGGGATGGCCCGATCAGCGTTTAAAACCTACAGGGCTTCGTGCATGCCGCAACCGTTCGTATTTCGTACCGTCAACCTGGATGGGCAAACCCTCCGCACCGCGGTACGCCCCGGCAAGCCTCACTTGACGCCCTTGCTGATTTTCAACGGCATCGGCGCCAACCTGGAGCTRATATTTCCGTTCGTCCAGGCGCTGGATCCGGACCTGGAAGTCATCGCCTTCGACGTACCCGGTGTCGGCGGCTCATCCACTCCCAGCCGGCCGTATCGCTTTTCGGGCCTGGCGAAACTGACCGCGCGAATGCTCGACTATCTCGATTACGGGCAGGTCAATGTGATCGGCGTGTCATGGGGTGGCGCCCTGGCGCAGCAATTTGCCTATGACTATCCCGAGCGCTGCAAGAAGCTGGTGCTGGCAGCCACGGCGGCCGGCACAGTGATGGTACCGGGTAAACCGAAAGTGCTGTGGATGATGGCCAGCCCACGACGCTACATCCAGCCGTCCCATGTGATTCGCATCGCGCCGATGATCTATGGCGGCTCGTTCCGTCGCGATCCAACCCTGGCGGCCAGTCACGCCGCGCGGGTTCGCTCGGCAGGCAAACTGGGCTACTACTGGCAGCTGTTCGCCGGGTTTGGCTGGACCAGCATTCACTGGCTGCACAAGATCCAACAGCCGACCCTGGTGCTGGCCGGCGACGACGACCCACTGATCCCGCTGATCAATATGCGCATGCTGGCCTGGCGAATTCCCAATGCCCAATTGCACATCATCGACGACGGGCATCTGTTCTTGATTACCCGGGCCGAAGCGGTGGCACCGATCATCATGAAGTTTCTCGAAGAGGAACGTCAGCGCGCTGTGATGCATCCGCATCCGGCGCCATCGGGCAGTTGACCGGCCCCGGCTTTGGTTCAGGAAAAGAGCGTCGACAGGACGTCGTACCGCGCAACAATCCGCAACAACGTCTATGGTGATTTGTTCGGTGAGTTTGTTTTTGGCCTGATGACGAAGGAGTGTTGACTCATGCGCGACAAACCAGCGAAGGGCTCCTTGCCCACTCCCGCTGCATTCATCAACGCACAGAGTGCGGTTACCGGTCTGCGCGGCCGGGACTTGCTTTCAACCTTGCGCAGCCTGGCCACCCATGGCCTGCGCAACCCGGTGTACACGGCCCGGCATGCCTTGAAGCTGGGCGGCCAGCTTGGCCGCGTGTTGTTGGGTGAAACCCTGCATCCGATCAATCCGCAAGACAATCGCTTTGCCGACCCGGCGTGGAGCCTCAACCCTTTTTATCGCCGCAGCTTGCAGGCCTACCTGAGTTGGCAGAAGGAGGTCAAAAACTGGATCGACGAGAGCAACCTGAGCCCGGACGATCGCGCCCGCGCCCACTTTGCGTTTGCCTTGATCAACGACGCCGTGGCGCCGTCCAACACCCTGCTCAATCCGCTGGCGGTCAAGGAGATCTTCAACTCTGGCGGTCACAGCCTGGTGCGGGGTATCGGCCATTTGCTTGACGATCTGCTGCACAACGACGGCTTGCCCAGACAGGTCACCAAACAAGCATTCGAGGTAGGCAAGACAGTCGCCACCACCACCGGCTCCGTGGTGTTTCGCAATGAGCTGCTGGAACTGATCCAGTACAAGCCGATGAGCGAAAAACAGTATTCCAAGCCGTTGCTGATCGTGCCGCCACAGATCAACAAGTTCTACATTTTCGATTTGAGCCCCAGTAACAGCTTCGTCCAGTTCGCCCTTAAAAACGGCTTGCAGACCTTCGTGATCAGCTGGCGCAATCCTGATGTGCGTCACCGCGAATGGGGGCTGTCGTCTTACGTCGAAGCCACCGAAGAAGCGATGAATGTGTGCCGGGCGATTACCGGCTCCCGCGACGTCAACCTGATGGGTGCCTGCGCCGGCGGGCTGACCATCGCCGCGCTGCAAGGGCACTTGCAGGCCAAGCGGCAGCTGCGGCGGGTGTCCAGCGCGACCTATCTGGTCAGCCTGCTCGACAGTCAGATAGAAAGCCCGGCCACCCTCTTCGTCGACGAACAAACGCTGGAAGCGGCCAAGCGCCGCTCATATCAGAAGGGCGTTCTGGAAGGTCGCGACATGGCCAGGGTTTTTTCCTGGATGCGCCCCAACGATTTGATCTGGAATTACTTCGTCAATAACTACCTGCTGGGCAAGGAGCCACCGGCGTTCGACATCCTCTACTGGAACAATGACAACACGCGCCTGCCGGCAGCGTTTCATGGCGATCTGCTGGACTTCTTCAAGCACAACCCGCTGAGTCATCCGGGTGGGCTGGAAGTGTGCGGCACACCGATCGACCTGCAGAAAGTCACCGTCGACAGTTTCAGCGTGGCCGGCATGAACGATCACATCACCCCGTGGGATGCGGTGTATCGCTCGACTTTGCTACTGGGTGGCGAGCGACGCTTCGTGCTGTCGAGCAGCGGTCATGTGCAGAGCATTCTCAACCCGCCGCACAACTCGAAAGCCAACTACGTCGAGAACCCGAAACTGAGCAGCGACCCGCGGGCCTGGTATTACGACGCCAAACGCGTCGACGGCAGTTGGTGGACACAATGGCTGAGCTGGATTCAGGAACGCTCCGGCGCACTACACGAAACCAAGATGACCCTCGGCAACCAGAACTATCCACCGATGGAGGCGGCACCCGGTACTTACGTGCGCGTGCGCTGACGTTCAATGAACCACGGCCGCCAATGGCCGTGGCCTGACTCGACCATTAAGAAGACTGGATGAAAACCCGCGACCGGATTCTCGAATGTGCCCTGCAGTTGTTCAATCAGAAGGGCGAACCGAACGTGTCCACCATGGAGGTGGCCAACGAAATGGGCATCAGCCCGGGCAACCTCTACTACCACTTCCACGGCAAGGAGCCGCTGATCCTGGGGCTGTTCGAACGCTTCCAGACCGAACTGACGCCCTTGCTCGATCCACCGTCCGATGTGGAATTGGCCCCCGAAGATTACTGGCTGTTCCTGCACCTGATCGTCGAACGCCTGGCACAATACCGGTTTCTGTTCCAGGACTTGTCGAACCTTGCCGGCCGCCTGCCGAAACTGGCCAAGGGGATACGCAACCTGCTCAATGCGTTGAAGCGCACACTGGCTTCATTGCTGGCACAGTTGAAGGCTCAGGGGCAGTTGGTCAGCGACACCCAGGCGCTGGGACAACTGGTGGAGCAAATCACCATGACATTGCTGTTCTCGCTGGACTATCAGCGGATTCTCGACCGTGAAGGTGAAGTACGACTGGTGGTGTACCAGATCATGATGCTGGTGGCGCCGCATTTGTTGCCGCCGGTCAAAGTCGCGACCGAGCGGTTGGCGTTGCAGTACCTCGAAGAGCACAACTGACCCGGTGGGTCTTCGATGGTTTCTGGAATCCATGCACAAACAAAAACGCCCGACCTTTACAGGCCGGGCGTTTTTTTGCGTCCTGGAAATCAGGACTGACTGGTTGGCGCCGATGGAGTCGGTGCGATAGTCGGGGTTACAGCAGGGGTCGGCGCAGCGGCGGAGTTCGCCGGACTGACCGGGGTTGCCGGTTTGGCGGCAGCCACTGCTGGTTTCGGAGCGGCCGCTTTCGGGGCGGCTGGTTTTTTCACTGCTGGCTTCTTCGCCGCAGCGGGTTTGGCCGCTGCGGTTTTAGCTGCAGGTCTGGCCGCTGGTTTTGCTGCAGCTTTTGCAGCGGGTTTAGCGGCCGCTTTGGCTGCAGGTTTCGCAGCAGCAGTTTTGGCGGCCGGTTTGGCAGCAGGTTTCGCTGCGGCCTTGGCCAATGGTTTGGCAGCGCTTTTGGCTGCCGGTTTGGCCGCTGCGGTTTTCGCCGCAACAGGCGCAACCTTGGCACCGGTGAGTTTTTCGATTTGCTTGGTCAGGGTATCGACCTTGCTGTGCAGTGCCTTGACCTCATTGCGGCTCGGTACACCCAGGCGCGAAATGGCGCTGTTCAGGCGCTTGTCGAAAGCCCCTTCCAGCTCATCCCACTTGCCCAGTGCGCGATCTTTCACTCCGCTGATGCGCGACTTGGCCGACGAAGCGGAGTCCTTGGCAGCATCGACTTTCTTGCCGACAGCGCTCTTGGTGAGCTTCTCGGCTTTCTCGCCGTCCTTAACCAATGCATCGAAGAGTTTGCTGCCGTCAGAATCAATCTTCGAGTACACGCCTAAACCAGCCAGCCAGATCTTGCGGGAGTAGTCTTCGACCTTCCCGATCCACGAGCTGCCTTCTTTTTCAGTATTCTTTTTGCCAGCCATCCCGTTCTCCTTAAGATTTACGCGCGACACGTTCGAGCAATGCTGTCAGCTCATCGAGCTTAGCAGAGAGTGTCTCCACGTCATGTTTAGACGGAATGCCGATACGATTCAAGGCACTTGCGATACGCGTATCGAAAGCCTTCTCGACTTTGTCGAGTTGAAGTTCGACTTTGCCTTTGAAAGTACTCACTTCACTCTTGGCTTCATCGATCTCGGCATTAGCCGCTTCAAGTTTCTCAGCAACTACTTTTTTGCCTTTCTTTTCAACAGCTTGACCAGCCTTGATCAACTCTTGAACGTACTCGCTACCTTCTTGACCGACCTTGGTGTGGTG
>NZ_JBFTMK010000107.1:0-10763 GCF_056396965.1 Pseudomonas sp. 05N434 | reverse complement strand
GCTGTCTGCGCCTTGGCCTGTTGCAGTTCGGCCTGCAATTGCTGCACTTGCTGGGTGAGTTGCTTGTTCTGTTCGTCGAGGCTCTTGATGGCTGCCTCTTGCACCAGAATCGCCTGGGTCATGAAATAGCCCGCCGCTGGCTGGCGAGTCAGGTGTTCCTTGATCCGCGTCTCGGCCTGGGCGTCGCGCGGGGCTGAGTCCGTTTCGGCCTGTTGCAGCCGGGAAAACAGTCCATCGATCAGGGTTTGTTCTTCGCTGTTCATGGCGACCTCGTAGATTGCCGGGAATATCAGTGCCCTCACCCACAGTGGATAAGGTGCTCACCAGTAATGGGGCTGATACAGGATGTTTCAATGACCTTTACCGAACGTTTACGTTTGTGCCCCGAAGGGGTTGATCGGTTAAAGTGAGGCACTGCTTTCAACCTGCGATACCGACTGATGAATTCGTTCGATGTACTGCGTGACTCTCTGTATTTCTTCAAGCGCAATCTGAGCCAGATCGTGCAGCTATGCCTGCCGCTGGTGATTGTCGAGGCGCTGCTGCAACAAGTGGTCGACCGCTCCACCGGGCCAGACAGTTTCGCCGGCATCAGTGTGATTGTCGGCTTGCTGGTGTATCCGCTGTACACCGCCGCGCTGATCCTGTTTCTCGATGCCCGTAGCCGCGGCGAATCGCCGCGTACCCGCGACCTGTTGGCAGCCGCTGCGACCCTGTGGCCGCGCTTCGCCGTACTGACCGCCCTTAATACCCTGCTGATCCTGATCGGCCTGTCGCTGTATTTCCTGCCGGGCATCTGGCTGATGGTGACGCTGGCGTTCGGCGAGTACCTGTTGGTGCTGCGCGGCCTGGCACCGCTGGCGGCGATGAAGGAAAGCCTGCGCCTGACCCGCGGGCATTTCATACGCATTCTGGTGTGCATTCTGTGCGTGATGGGCCCGCTGTGGGTGCTCAAGGGAGCGACGCTGGCGGTTTACCCTGACCCGCAGAACCCGGTGATCTCCCTGCTGATCGACAGCGCCCACAGCTTCCTGCAGTTGTTCACCAGCGTGGTGCTGTTCCGTTTGTTCATGCTGATCGCCGATGCACCCGAGAAATCTGATGAGCGGCTCTGACCGCTCTACCCTTGGGCTTTGGCGCTGCTCTCGGTTATGCTCGGGGTCAATCTTGTAACGCGATAAGCCGAGCGATGCCCCGTCTACTGCGCTACACCCTGCTGTGCCTGCTGATCGCCATCAGCCTGATTGCATTGCTGATCTACAGCCTGACCTGGCGCCCCGACGCCAAGGAAGCGCTGCCGGTCAGTTGCAACGCCCAGGCGCCGACGCTGGTGCCCGGTCAGGCGTTGAAGGTGATGACCTGGAACGTCCAGTATCTGGCCGGCAAGCGCTACGTGTTCTGGAACGACCTGGCCGCAGGAGACGACGAATCCCCTACACCTGAAGACATGGCCTTCAGCCTCGACGAAGTGGCGCGGGTGATTCGCGACGAGCAACCGGACATCGTGCTGTTGCAGGAACTCGATGACGGCGCCAAGGCCAGCGACTACCAGAACCAGTTCAAATTACTTCAGGATCGGGTCACCGACCTGTATCCGTGCACCACTCAGGCCTTCGACTGGAAAGCCGACTTCGTACCTGAACCGCATATTTTCGGCAGCGTTGGCCGGCAATTGGCGACCCTGAGCCGCTACCGGATCGAACACGCCGAACGCCTGCAATTGCCGGTCGCGCCGGCCAATGTCATCAGCCGTCAGTTCAAGCCGAAAGACGCCTTGCTGGTCACGTACCTGGCATTGAACGACGGTGGCCAGATGGCCGTGCTCAACACCCATCTGGACCGCACCAGCCAGCTCGACGATACCTTGCAATCCCAGGTGACCGCCGTGGCCAAGGTGCTCGACAAGTTCGAAAGCCAAGGCACGCCGTGGTTGATCGGTGGAGATTTCAACCTGTTGCCGCTGGGCCAGTATCAACGCCTGCCCGCCGAGCAACGCACGCCCTACTCTGCCGACAGCGCGCTGCATGTGCTGTGGGACAAATACCCGATGATCCCCACCAACAACGAAGCCAGCGGTATCGACCGGGCGCAATGGTTGACCCATTACCCGAATGATCCCGGCTTGAACGGGCCGGACCGGACCGTCGACTACCTGTTTTACAGCCCGCGCATCAAACGGGTCGAAGCGCGGGTGCGGCAGGACGATACGTTGCGCATTTCCGATCATTTGCCGGTGATTGCGCGGTTTCTGTTGCCGGCCGCGCCATAAAACACCTGTGGCGAGGGAGCTTGCTCCCGCTCGACTGCGCAGCAGTCGTAAACCGATTGACACCACGCACCTGAAAAATGATGTGACAGAATTTGGGGCTGCTTTGCAGCCCAACGGGAGCAAGCTCCCTCGCCACAAAAATCCGTGCCCTACTTACGAGGCTTAACCCGCGCCGTCGCCTCGGCCACCAGCGGATCATCCGGCCAGTAGTGCTTCGGATACCGCCCCTTCAAATCCTTCTTCACCTCGGCATACGTACTGCGCCAGAAGTTCGCCAGGTCCTGCGTCACCTGCACTGGCCGCCGCGCCGGGGACAACAGATGCAGTTTCACCACTTGCYGGCCGCCGGCAATCCGCGGAGTCTCGGCCAAGCCGAACAACTCCTGCAACCGCACCGCCAGAATCGGTGGCTGTTCACTGTAATCCAGACGAATCGATGAACCCGACGGCACACTCAAATGATGCGGCGCCAGCTCATCCAGCCGTTGCGGCAACGGCCACGGCAGCAGGTTGTGAACGATGCTCGACAGGTCCAGATTGGCGAAGTGACTGAGCCGCGAGACTTTCCCCAGATAGGGCATCAGCCAGTGTTCGAGGCTTTTGAGCAATGTTGCGTCGCTGACATCCGGCCATTCGCTCTCGCCTTTACCCGCGAGATCCAACTGCCGCAACAACGCCACCCGCGCCTGCCACTGACGCAGCTCTGGCGTCCAGGGCAACAGCTCCAGACCTTTGCGCCGCACCAGATTCACCAACGCCTGACTGCGAGCACTTTCATCGAGCCCGGTCAGCGGTTCGCGGCTGAGGATCAACTCGCCGACCTTGCGCTGACGCTCGGCCCGCAGCACACCTTCGCGCTCATCCCAATCCAATTGATCGACACACCGCACCTGTTCGGCCAGCACCGAATCAAACAGCGCCGGATCAAAATCCGTCGCCAGATAAATCCGTTCTTCACGCTGGCCCTGACGACTGCCCAGATCGGCGATCACCAGCCACGGTTGCTTCATCAGGCTGTCCGCCTCGGCAAATAGCGCCGCACGACCGTTGGCCAGGCGATACTCCGCGCCACCGGCCCGCCGCTGTTGGGCGACCCGATCGGGATAAGCCAATGCCAGCAGCGCACCGAGCCAACGCGGATGTTCGGGGTCGCTGACCGGCTCCGACGCTTTGCCGCGCAAATAACCGCGATACTGTCGCGCCAGCTGCCGAGCTCGTTGAACACCGCCCTGCGCACCGCGAGCGGCCCGTTCTTCACCGGATAACAGCACCAGTCGGCTGTGCAGGTCCGCGCCAGCACCACGCAAGATATCGCGCTCACCAAGCAGCGCCGCGACATCGCAGGCCATGTCGGCCAGGCCGAGCGCCTGGCCACGCAACAGCAAATGGGCGATTCGTGGATGGGCCGGCAGTTCGGCCATGGCCTGACCGTGACGGGTCAGCGCTTCGCCCTCCAGCGCGCCCAAGCGCTCAAGCAGATCCTGGGCCTGTGCATAAGCCGCCGCCGGAGGAACATCCAGCCAGACCAACTGCCCCGGCGTCACGCCCCAACGACCGAGTTGCAAGGCCAGCCCGGCAAGGTCCGCCGAGAGGATTTCCGCACTGGCGTAAGCCGCCAGTTGCTCGTGTTGATCCTGCGACCACAAGCGATAACACACGCCGGGCTCCAAACGCCCGGCCCGGCCTGCGCGCTGCGTGGCACTGGCTTTGGAAATCCGTTGGGTATCCAGGCGAGTCATGCCGCTGCCGGGGTCGAAGCGCGGCACGCGCGCCAACCCGGCATCGATCACCACACGCACGCCATTGATGGTCAGGCTGGTTTCGGCGATGTTGGTGGCCAGCACCACTTTGCGCTTGCCCGCAGGCGCCGGGTCAATCGCCGCCCGCTGCGCCGCCAGGTCCAGTTCGCCGTGCAGCGGGCACAGCAACACCGGCGTGCCCTCGCCCAAGGCATCGGCCAATTGTTGATGCACCCGCCGAATCTCCGCCTGCCCTGGCAGGAACACCAGCAGGCTGCCGGTTTCATCGTTCAGCGCGTCGAGGATGGTCTGCACCACCTTTGGCTCGATGAACTCACCGGGCTGAAACGGCCGGCCCCAGCGCATCGCCACCGGGTACATGCGACCTTCGCTGCGCAGGATTGGCGCGTCATCCAGCAACCCGGCCAGGCGTTCGCCTTCCAGGGTTGCCGACATCAAGAGGATCTTCAGCGGTTGATCGTCGCGGAACAGCTCCCGGCCATTCAGGCTCAGGGCCAGCGCCAGGTCGGCATCGAGGCTGCGCTCGTGGAATTCATCGAAAATCAGCAACCCCACGCCTTCCAGCGCCGGGTCATCCTGCAGGCGCCGGGTGAGGATGCCTTCGGTGACCACTTCGATGCGGGTATTGGGGCCGACCTTGCTGTCAAGACGAATGCGATAACCCACGGTTTCGCCGACCTTCTCGCCCAATTCACTGGCCAAGCGCTCCGCCGCCGCCCGCGCTGCCAACCGGCGCGGTTCGAGCATTAGAATGGTCTGCCCGGCCAGCCACGGCTCATCGAGCAAGGCCAACGGCACCCGGGTGGTTTTACCGGCACCGGGCGGTGCTTCGAGCACGGCTTCGTGGCGTGTAGCGAGGGCTTCACGCAGGGCGGGTAAAACTTCATCAATTGGCAAAGAAATCATGCTGGCTCCCAAACAGAGGGCCGAGTATAACGGCGTTCAGCGCGGTCCTAATTCATATCGACGATGCTTCGTTTCCAGATAACCCAGGAGATTTCATATGCGTGCTCCCTTTCGCTTGATCGGCGGTGTATTGATCGCGTCCTTGCTGACCCAAATGACCGCCTGCGGTTCGATTTTCTACCCGGATCGTCGCGGCCAGATTGACGGCAAGATTGACCCGGCCATTGCCGCGCTGGATGCAGTGGGCCTGCTGTTCTATATCATCCCCGGCCTGATCGCCTTTGCAGTGGACTTCACCACGGGTGCCATTTACTTCGAGCCCGGCCGGACCGCCCAGGTGGCGCCGGAAAAACTCAAGGAAGCCATCGGCGCCGACGGCAAGGTCGATAACCACAAGTTGCAGACTATTCTCGAAAGTGAACTGGGCCGCAGCTTCCCGCTGGACGATCCGCGTCTGATCCAGCACAAGGGCAGCGCCCAGCAACTGGCTATGTTCGGCCTGCAACCGGCTGCATAATTCGTGCATTTGAAGGAACCACAGCACTGATGACGACCCCTACCGACCACGCCCGCCTGCTGCGGCTGGCGACGCGCGCCTCGGTGGCGGTCGCGTGCATATTGATCATCGCCAAAGCCATCGCCTGGTGGCTGAGCGGCTCGGTGAGCATGCTCGCCGGGTTAACCGACTCGGCACTCGACGGCATTAGCTCGCTGCTCAACCTGATGGCCGTGCATTACGCCTTGCGCCCGGCCGACGATGATCATCGATATGGGCACGGCAAAGCCGAATCACTGGCGGGCATGGCTCAGGCGCTGTTCATTGGTGGCAGTGCCGTGCTGATTTCCCTGCAGGCGATCGAACGGTTGAAACATCCGGAACCGATAGGCGCAGCGTGGCTCAGTATCGGGGTGATTGTGTTCTCCCTCGTCCTGACCGTGGCCCTGCTGATGTTGCAGCACCGGGTAATCAAGGCTACCGGCTCCAACGCGGTGAGCGCCGACTCCTTGCATTACCGTTCGGACCTGCTGCTCAATGGCGGCATTCTCGTAGCGCTGGTGCTGGCAGGGTTTGGCTGGCAGCAAGTCGACCCGTGGTTCGGCCTGGGGATCGCTGCTTACATCCTCTGGAGCGCGATCCAGATCGCCCGGGAAAGTTTTGCAGTGCTGATGGATGAAGAATTGCCGACCGATGTCAGCCAGCACATGCTCGAACTGGCCTGCAGCGTACCCGGCGTTCTGGGTGCCCACGACTTGCGCACGCGGATTTCCGGCAACCAGTGGTTCGTGCAATTGCATCTGGAATTGCCGGGAGACTTGACCCTGTCAGTCGCCCACGGCATCAGCGATCAAGCCGCCGATGCGATTCATGCCGTCTACCCGCGAGCCGAAGTGCTGGTGCACGCCGACCCGCAGGAAGTGGTGAAGGCCGCCAGGGCTCAGTAACTCACCTGATAACCGCGACTGCTCAGGCAGTTGCCCTGGGCCTGTCGGTAAACTTGCACCACCGACGGATCCGGTCGGTAGGTGGCAGTACGTGGATCGAAACCGCTCTGTTGCACGGCCCAGCGATAACATTCATAAGCGTCCCGGCTGACTTCCTCCGGCGACTGGCCGTTGGCTGGGTACGCCACCACGTCATAACCATTGCTCACCGGTGGCGGCTGCACAGGAGGGTCGACCACGACGTAATCCTGAGTGCTCTCCTGATAGGCGTAATATGCGCCGGCCGCCAGGAACAACAGCGTGCCGCCGATCCACACTTCACGGGCGTAATCGGGCAAGTAGCTGACGCGAATCCCGCGAGGCGGCTGAACCACCACATAACGCGGGCCTTGCGGGCGATACCAGTAGCCACCGGAATAGAAATAATCCTGGCCACGATACGGCACGCGGAAGTGACGCTCCTCCGGGAAGCGGTCGATCACGTACCCAGGACGATACTGCGGGCCGGGGCCCCAGCCTGTGCCGTGCCCCTCCGGACGACCGGGCCAGCGACGGTCATCGTGACGCGGCTCCCGCCCCCCGGTCTGCCATGGCTGGTTGTGATTGTTACGCCACGGTTCGTCCTGATAGTAGCCACGCCGCGGTTCCTGGGTCTGGCGCACGGTATCGGGCCGACTCTGGATTGGCAGATTATTACTCGGTTGTTGCGGCGCTCGCTCCTGAACGTTTGGATCGTGTAGCGGACGGTTCTGCCACTGGCCACCCTGAACGCTGGAGTCGTGCGGCGTACGGTTCTGCCACTGGCCGCCCTGATTGTTGGACTCGTGCGGCGCCCGGTTCTGCCACTGGCCACCCTGATTCTGGTCGTGGCGCTCGAATTGGCGGCTGTTGTCGCCACGAATGATTTCGGTGCTCTGCGGGCGTGGCTGATTGCTGCCGCCACGGCCCTGGCCCTGTTCATTGCCCCGATGATCAGGCCCACGCTGCCCGCCATCGGGGCCGCGGTTCTGTGGTTCATCGGCAAGCGATTGTGCAGTGACACTTACACACAGCAAACCAACACCGGCCAAACGCCAGATGCGCGATTTCATGCTTTTCCTCACGGCGGGTTAGGGCCTGTACGTAAGACTGGGAAAGCGCAGGCCGGTTCTGCAACAGGTTATCAGTCACGTAACTTTTTTATTGAGCGGCTTTTTATTAAGGGCATGCCAAATTGCGGGCAAGAAAAAAGGGAGACCCGTCGGCCTCCCTTTGAGAACTTCGTCCGTGCTCGACGCTTATGACGTCGGCTCACCTCACGCCGTCTTCTGGACAGTGTGTAGCTCGGGGGCCGACGCATCCCCGGTGGGGGTGGCGACCGCAGCTGGCCTGATTGGGCGAGCCGCACTGGACTGTTTGTCCGAGCAGTGATTCTGGTGATAAGAATAGGCCCGGAGCACCGACAGAGGATTGCGAATATTGCTCAAATAAACATCACTTGCGCAATTTTTAACTCAGGATAGATAATCTGCCGCAATAGTTATGACAAAGGCCTGATTGATGAGCAAACTCGACCGATACGACCTGAGTATTTTGGCGGAATTACAGCGCGACGCGCGCATCTCCAATCAGGAGCTGGCCGAACGCATCGGCCTGTCGCCTTCGCCTTGCTCGCGGCGGGTCAAGCAACTGGAAGACGACGGCTACATCTCCCGCCAGGTCGCCTTGCTGGACCGCAAGATGCTCGGCCTGAGCCTGACCGCCTACGTGCTGATCGGCATGGACCGCCATACACCCGAGCGTTTCGAGAACTTCGAAGCCGCCATTCGCACATTACCGCAAGTGCTGGAATGCAGCCTGGTGACCGGGATGGACGCGGATTATCAGCTCAAGGTGGTGGTGCCGGACATGGATCACTATCAGAAGCTGCTGCTGGGGCATCTGACCCGGATTGAAGGGGTGACGAGTGTACGGTCGAGTTTCGTGTTGAACCAGGTGCTCAACAGCACGGAGTTGCCTTTAACTCATTTGCGCAGCTGAGAATGCTTTGTGGCGAGGGAGCTTGCTCCCGTTCGGCTGCGAAGCAGTCGCAAAACCAGTGAACGCAGTGTGCCAGATTAAACCCGGTCGCTGATTTTGGGGCCGCTTCGCGCCCCAGCGGGAGCAAGCTCCCTCGCCACAATCCGACGCAGGTCAATACCCCGCCAATCCCCCTTGGCGTATACTCCTCCGGCCTTTTTAGCCCCGCCCGCGCTGGAGATATTCGATGGATCCTGCAGTTTTCGAAGAGTGGATGATGACTGGCCTGGTCAGCATCCTGATCATTTTCATGGGTTTCATCGTCTGGGATCTGGCAAAAAAATCCAAAGCCGGACGCTTCGGCTCGTTCATTCTGTTCTTTGTGCTGGGGTTGGGTGTGGCYGCATTCGTGATCAAAAGCGTGGTCATCGGCCTGATCGAATCCGGCACACTATAAACGCGCCGGCACTTCCTTCCACTGGCCCTGATCGAGCCCTTCGATCGACCAGTCACCGATTTTGACCCGCACCAGGCGCAACGTCGGCAAGCCGACCGCTGCGGTCATGCGTCGCACCTGACGGTTGCGCCCCTCGCGAATCACCAATTCCAGCCAACTCGTCGGCACGCTTTTGCGAAAGCGCACCGGCGGGTTGCGTGGCCACAGTTGCGGCTCATCCAGTTTTCGCGCTTCGGCCGGCAAGGTCATACCGTCGTTCAATTCAACGCCCTCGCGCAAGCGCTGCAACTGCTCGGCGGTTGGCTCGCCTTCCACTTGCACCCAGTAAGTCTTGGCCAGTTTGTGTTTCGGGTCGGCAATCCGCGCCTGAAGCTGGCCGTCGTTAGTCAGCAGCAGCAATCCTTCGCTGTCACGGTCCAGCCGTCCTGCCGGGTAAATCCCCGGAATATCGATAAAGTCCTTGAGCGTCGCCCGCCCTTCGCCGTCGCTGAATTGCGTCAGCACATCGAAAGGTTTGTTGAACAGAATCAGCTTCGGCTCGGCCGGGGGCGCTTTGGCGATACGGCGCGGGGCGGAAGAAGATGACACAGGCTTCACGCCAGGGCGGCGGGAAACGGGACGTTGAGGACGGGACATGGCGAGAAGAACATCTAACGGTCAGGGCTGCTAATGCTAGTGCCCCAACCGTCAAATGACCATGAGAACAATCAGCGGAACGGCGGCTCGTCGAAGCTGCGCAGTTTGCGTGAGTGCAGCGAGTTGAGCTCGGTGCGCAACAGATCCACCGCCTCGATGCCGATCTTCAAGTGCTGGCTGACCGCGCGCTCATAGAACGCGTTGGCCGACCCCGGCAGTTTGATTTCGCTGTGCAGCGGTTTATCCGACACACAGAGCAACGTGCCATAGGGCACCCGCAAGCGATAACCCTGGGCCGCAATCGTGCCGCTTTCCATGTCCACCGCCACGGCGCGGGACAGGTTGATCAGCGGACGCTCCTGCGCCCAGCGCAGCTCCCAGTTACGGTCGTCGTAGGTCAACACGGTGCCGGTACGCAGGCGTTTCTTCAGTTCGTCGCCCTTCTCACCGGTGATGTTGGCCGCCGCTTGCTGCAACGCCAACTGCACTTCGGCCAAGGCCGGAATCGGAATGTTCGGTGGCACCACCCGGTCGAGAATCCCGTCGCGACGCATGTAAGCGTGTGCCAGCACGTAATCGCCAATGGTCTGCGACTGACGCAAGCCGCCGCAGTGGCCGATCATCAGCCAGCAATGCGGACGCAGCACGGCCAAATGGTCGGTGATGTTCTTGGCGTTGGACGGGCCGACGCCGATGTTCACCAAGGTCACGCCATGGCCGTCGCTGGCGATCAGGTGATAGGCCGGCATCTGGTAACGATGCCAGACCACGCCAGCGGCAATCGCCGAGGCTTCGCCGTGGTCCATGCCCTTTTCGATGATCACGTTGCCCGGCAACACCATGCGTACAAAACGCGGGTCTTTGCGCAGTTGTTCCAGGCCATGAACGATGAACTGGTCGACGTAACGGTGGTAGTTGGTCAGCAGAATCCACGGCTGCACATGCCGCCAGTCGCTGCCGGTGTAGTGCACCAGTCGGCGCAGGGAGAAGTCCACCCGCGCGGCATCGAACAGGGCCAATGGCAGCGGATCGGTGTTTTCCCAATCGTACAAGCCATCAGCGATGCCATCGGTGGCGGCCGACAGATCCGTACTCGGGAACACCCGCGCCAGTACCGCCGCCGTAACGCCAGAGCCGGCCAGTTCATCGCCCTGCTCGACCACATACGGATAAGGAATGTTTTGCTGGCTGACGCCGACTTCCACGGTCACGGTGAAGTCGTGCATCAACGGAACGAGTTGCTCCAGCAGGTATTTGCGAAAGGCTGCCGGATGAGTGACGGTGACGCTGTAGG
>NZ_JBFTMK010000106.1:0-12834 GCF_056396965.1 Pseudomonas sp. 05N434 | reverse complement strand
GGCGCCAGACTGTTAATCTGGCGCCTTTCGGAATATGGGGTGGACGATGGGGATCGAACCCACGACAACGGGAGTCACAATCCCGTGCTCTACCAACTGAGCTACGCCCACCATATTGCGTGACAAAGAAGCCAAACAACTTCTTTGTTGAACCTCAATCATGCCAATCGGCATGAGTGAAGCTTTATTTGGTGCGGATGAAGAGACTCGAACTCTTACGCCTCGCGGCGCTGGAACCTAAATCCAGTGTGTCTACCAATTCCACCACATCCGCGGGTTGAAGCTGTTAAAGCAAAGGCGCCAGACTATTAATCTGGCGCCTTTCGAAATATGGGGTGGACGATGGGGATCGAACCCACGACAACGGGAGTCACAATCCCGTGCTCTACCAACTGAGCTACGCCCACCATATCGCGCTACTTGTGCCAATGCTGCCTAATGGCGCACCCGGCAGGACTCGAACCTGCGACCATCCGCTTAGAAGGCGGATGCTCTATCCAGCTGAGCTACGGGCGCCTTGTTAATCTGTACCCTTGAAGGACTACAAACTAAGTGCTTTTCAGTCTTGCGGAACCGTAACTCCGCTCGACCTTCTTAACCAGTGCTAGGCTGTGCCCGACAAGTGCGACGAATAGTATAGAGCCCCCTGAAGGTCGTCAAATCCTTTTTGAAAAAAATTCATTTAATTAAAGGAGTTAGGGGAATTTGCAGACCAAGCGCCTTTGCCCTCACCTCGTGACATGCGAGAATGCGCTCTCTTTTTTTCCCCTCTCGATGGTTAATCACGCGCAATGACTGCACAACTAATCGACGGCAAATCGATCGCCGCCAGCCTGCGCCAGCAGATCGCCAAACGAGTTGCCGAGCGTCGCCAGCAAGGCCTGCGCACACCCGGCCTCGCGGTGATCCTGGTCGGCAGCGATCCTGCCTCTCAGGTTTATGTCTCGCACAAGCGTAAAGACTGTGAAGAGGTCGGCTTCCTATCCCAAGCCTATGACCTGCCTGCCGACACCACTCAAGCAGCGCTGACCGATCTGATCGATCGCCTGAACGACGACCCGGCAATCGACGGCGTTCTGCTTCAGTTGCCTCTACCTGAACACCTGGACGCCTCCAAATTGCTGGAGCGCATTCGTCCCGACAAGGACGTCGACGGTTTCCACCCTTATAACGTCGGTCGCCTGGCCCAGCGCATTCCGCTGCTGCGCCCGTGCACGCCCAAAGGCATCATGACGCTGCTGGAAAGCACCGGCGTCAATCTTTACGGGATGGACGCGGTCATTGTCGGGGCTTCCAACATTGTTGGTCGTCCGATGGCGATGGAACTGCTGCTGGCCGGTTGCACCGTGACGGTCACCCACCGCTTCACCAAGGATCTGGCCGGCCACGTCGGTCGCGCCGACTTGGTAGTGGTTGCCGCCGGCAAGCCGGGCCTGGTCAAAGGTGAGTGGATCAAGGAAGGCGCGATCGTGATCGACGTCGGCATCAACCGTCAGGCAGACGGCAAACTGGTCGGCGACGTGACTTACGAATCCGCCCTGGCCCGTGCCGGCTGGATCACTCCGGTACCGGGTGGCGTAGGCCCGATGACCCGCGCCTGCCTGCTGGAAAACACGTTGTACGCCGCCGAAACACTGCACAGCTGAGTTAACTCTCACCCTGCTGCACCCAAAAGAACCCCGCCCATCGCGGGGTTCTTTTTGCCTGTAGCAAACAGCTCGGTCACAGAGGTCGGACAACTGCAAAGCCAAATAGTAAAGAAAGAGTTACAGCATTAAATATTCTTCACTTTTACCCCCCGTCTTGCAGGCGCCTATGGCTTTCCTGGCACATACTCCTAAAATGCGTCGTTTTTAAGAAACAGCCCGTTACAGAACGGCATATCCACCCTTTATGAGTCTGCCAGCGTGAAAATCCGTCTTTCCATCCTGAGCCTAGTTTTTGCAGTTACAGGGACTTTCATCACGCCAACGGTCAACGCCGGTGAAACCACCGCGGCACCACGAGACACTGCACAACTGAAGATCGCTTCCGGCAGCGCTTTGCTGATGGATCTGCAAACCAACAAAGTCATCTATGCCAGCAATCCTGACGTCGTCGTACCCATCGCCTCCGTCAGCAAACTGATGACCGGCCTGGTGGTCGTAGAAGCGCGGCAGAACATGGACGAATATATTCCCGTTAACATCAGCGACACCCCGGAAATGAAAGGCGTGTTCTCCCGAGTCAAACTCCAAAGCGAATTGACGCGCCGCGAGATGCTGTTGATCGCCCTGATGTCATCGGAAAACCGTGCCGCCGCAACCTTGGCGCATCACTATCCGGGCGGTTACGTCGCGTTCATTGCCGCCATGAACGCCAAAGCCAAGGCGCTGGGCATGACCAGTACCCACTTCGTCGAACCGACGGGTCTCTCCCCGCGCAACGTGTCCACCGCCCGCGACCTGAGCAAACTGCTGATCGCCGCGCACAAGTACCCACTCTTGACCGAGCTGAGCACGACCAAGGAAAAAACCGTTACATTCCGTAAACCCAACTACAGCCTGGGTTTCCACAATACCGACCACTTGATCAACAAGCCGAACTGGGACATCAAGCTGACGAAAACCGGGTTTACCAACCAGGCCGGTCACTGCCTGGTGCTGGTGACCAGCATGGGCAACCGTCCGGTTGCGCTGGTGATTCTCGATGCCTTCGGCAAGTACACGCACTTTGCCGATGCGACCCGTATTCGCAGCTGGGTTGAAACCGGCAAGAGCACCAACGTGCCATCCGTCGCCCTGCAGTACAAGTCAGACAAGAACCTCAAGCATCGCCAGAGCGGTGTGATTGAAGCCTCAAAATAAGGTCGAAACATCCRTAAATRAAAAGCCCCGAATWTTCGGGGCTTTTTTTGTCCRGCGRTCAATCATTGGGCAACGGCATCTGATCGTCATCCGGAATGCCATCCCCGGCACTCGGGTCTCGCCAGCCCTGTGGATGCTTCGTCGGCACCACGGTCGGCCTGGCCAAGGGATCCCTTAGCGGGCTGTCCGGATCCATCACCGGGTCCAGGTCCGCCTCGGGGGTTGTTGGAACGTTTTCGGGAGGGTCCGAATGTTTGTCGTCGAAGCTCGAATCGGTAGACATATGCACCTCTGACTAAGACTTGGGTTTCAGATTACCGAGCGGGTCGTAAGGCTTTGCCGGTGTCTTCTTGCCCTCCTCACCCGGTTTTATATCTTTGGGTGCCCTGGCAGGTCCGATGGGGTCGACCTGAGGATCAGCAACGTCCGGAGAGTCGGGGTCGAACCCCAACTCATTATCGGACGAATGCTCGGACGAGTGTGGGCCGACGGGGGTATTGGATTGAGCCATGGACGCCTCCTGGTCACGGCCCGGCGAGAAACCCGGGCCCTTTACATCAGAGGCGAACAACGTCGAGTAGTGCCCGGCGGATGACAAACGGAAACTACTGCGCGGTCAGCGCCTTCTTCGCCCTGGCTGCCGCTTGCTCCTGACCTGACTGGGCAAGATCGTTCGCCGCTTTCAGCCAGCGCTGCTGATCGACGTTGGCCGGAATCTGGTCCGGCTTCTGGATCAAAACGGCCCAACCGCCTGCATTCTCGAGCGCCGACTCAAAGGCGCTGAACCCCATCAGCAACCGACGATCCATCCCGGTGCGCAGCAACACGGTCTGCTTCTGACGGTTGTAACCGGCAAGAATGGCGTATCGCGGCCCGGCCCAGAATGCCGAGCCTTCAGTAATGCGTACCATCACCGGATAACCGGCTGCGACCTGGGTCAGCAGCGCCGACAATTGGCTGTCGAGGGGATAGACCACCATCCCGTATTCGCGGGCGAGGTTTTGCATGTTCTGCTGCAACCGGTCTTCGGCGCCCGGTAAATTCAGGGGCTTTTCAAGCAACCCCGGAGTTATCACGATGTCCTGTTGGGACAACAGGCTGGCCAGCAC
Organism: Pseudomonas sp. 05N434; assembly: GCF_056396965.1. NCBI lineage: Bacteria > Pseudomonadati > Pseudomonadota > Gammaproteobacteria > Pseudomonadales > Pseudomonadaceae > Pseudomonas > Pseudomonas sp. 05N434. The sequence goes on along the minus strand of NZ_JBFTMK010000106.1, from coordinate 8,879 downwards.
TTGAGGCCCGCTCTGATAACTTTGCCCACGGTAGAACGTACCGCTGAGTTCGACACGCTCCGGCAGACGCTTGATCTCAGGCGCTACGCTCCCCGCGCAGCCAGCCAGGCCGGCAACGCAGCCAACGATCAGTGCCAAAGATCGAATTCGAGAAAATACCCGCACCATCATCACTCTCTTGTTCAGACGCCAGGCGATCACGCAGCCGGCTTGGCCGTCGATCATAGGATGCCGCGCGACAGCGGTATAGCCTTAACCGGCAGTTGTTTGCATTTGATAGAGCGAACGGGTTGATGACAGGCGACCTTTGGTCAATAGCCTGAAACACAGCAACGGCTAGACTGTCCTTTACCAAGGAAGAGTGTGCGCCCGCGGCAGGGCAAAGAGGAGGCACTGATGAGCCTGACAATGACCATTGTGATGTTGATTTCCGGCTGGCTGGCAGTGGCCGCCGCCATGTTGTGGGGCGTTTTGCGCATTACCCGTCGGCACCATCACCACCCGATTAAATCGGCGCCCGCGGCCAAAACCGATAAACCGGCTACACACCCCATCACCGCGCACTGACTGGCGCTTTTCAGTCGTACAAACAAAAAACGGCCGCCTGGACTCTCGCAAGTTCAGGCGGCCGTTTCGTTTATCGGCGATTAAGCTTCTGCGGCAACGCGCCTCTGTTTGGCCCGCCGCGACAGCATGTTCAAGCCTTCGATCGTCGCCGAGAACGCCATGGCCGCGTAGACATAGCCTTTCGGTACGTGGGCGCCGAAACCTTCGGCGATCAGCGTCATGCCGATCATGATCAAGAAGCCCAGCGCCAGCATCACCACCGTCGGATTGTCGTTGATGAACTTGGCCAACGGGTCAGCAGCCAGCAACATCACCAGGACYGACACCACCACCGCAATGATCATGATCGGCAAATGCTCGGTCATGCCGACAGCGGTAATGATGCTGTCGATGGAGAACACCATGTCGAGCATCAGGATCTGACCGATGGCGGCGGCAAAGCCCAGGGTCACGGTCGAGGTGGCCGACGTCGGATCTTCCGGCGACGGGTCCATGCTGTGATGAATCTCGGTGGTCGCCTTCCACAACAGGAACAGGCCGCCGGCGATCAGGATCATGTCCTTCCAGGAGAACGCGTGGCCGAGAATGTCGATCACCGGTTCAGTCAACTGGACGATAAACGCGATGGTGCTCAACAGCGCCAGGCGCAGGATTAACGCCATGCCGATACCAATGCGCCGCGCCTTCTGGCGATGCTGCTCGGGCAGCTTATTGGTGAGGATCGAGATGAAGATCAGGTTATCGATGCCGAGCACGATTTCCATCACCACCAACGTGGCCAGGGCGACCCAGGCGGTAGGGCTTGCAGCGAGTTCTAAAAGGTATTCCATGGGTCAGTCCTGACTCGTTGTAGAYGGTTTAGATTTCCTGGGACGAAGAATCGGTTTTGCCCGTCTCTTTGGCCGGTTGTTCTTTCTTGCTGATCAGGCCACTCGTGGCCTCGCTCAACGCTTGTTCTGCGGCTTTGTGGGTATCGTCGATCGCCTGTTTGGCGCTTTCGGCGGCCTTGCCCATCAATTGCTGAGCACTTTTCTCGGCCTGGTCGCAACCGGCCAACACCAGTAAAGAGGTGATCAGCAGCGCGGTGGTTTTAAGCTTCATGATGCTTTCCTCGATAGAACAGACAGAACCGAAAGGCAATCCGTCGATAGCGAGGCAGTCTAAAGAGGCAAATACTTCAGGAAAATTCGTATTTTCAGCGGTTATACTTCGGTTTTTACGAATCCATAGCAAAACACACGCTACGGGGAACATGAATGCTGAATTATCGACAGCTGCATTATTTCTGGGTGGTGGCCAAGACCGGCAGCATCGTGCGCGCCTGCGAGCAGTTGAACCTGACGCCACAGACCATCAGCGGGCAGATTTCCCTGCTCGAACAAACCTATGGCATTGAATTGTTTCGCCGGGTCGGGCGGCAACTGGAACTCACCGAAGCCGGACGTCAGACCCTGCCCTATGCCGAGCAGATGTTTCAACTTGGGGGCGAGCTGGAGCTGATGCTGCGGGCGCAGCCCAATGAGCAACAGATTCTGTTTCGGGTGGGCGTCGCCGATGTGGTGCCCAAATCCATCGTCTATCGCCTGATCGCGCCGACCATGGAGTTGAGCGAGCCGCTACGCATCACCTGCCGCGAAGACAAACTGGAACGATTGCTCGCCGACCTGGCGATTCAACGCCTCGACCTGGTGATTTCCGACAGCCCGATGCCCTCGCATCTGGACATCAAGGGCTACAGCCAGAAGCTCGGCGAATGCGGTATCAGCTTCTTCGCCACCGCCGAACTGACGGCGCGATACGGCCAGGATTTCCCCCACAGCCTGCACGGCGCCCCGTTGTTGATTCCCGGGCCGGAAACCGTGGTGCGCAGTCGCTTGCAACGCTGGTTTGCCGAACAGCAGATCCAGCCGCGAATCGTCGGCGAGTTCGACGACAGCGCTTTGATGCAGGCTTTCGGCCAATCCGGTAGCGGGATTTTCATCGGCCCGAGCGTGATTGCCGACGAGGTGAAACGCCAATGCGGTGTGGAGTTGATCGGCCAGACCGACGCGGTGCGCGAGTCGTTCTATGCCATTTCGGTGGAACGCAAGGTCAAGCACCCCGGCATTGTCGCCATTACCGAAGGTGCCCGACGCGAGCTGTTCACCGAGATGTAAAGCCTCAGGCGCAGACTTCGCGAGGTTTGAAGGTCATCAGCGCCATGGCCAGGAGAATCGAAACCAGGATAAAACCGGCTGCGGCGAAACCCAGTCCACCCAGGCCCACACTGTCGATCACCCGGCCGCCAACCATGGCGCCCAGGCCGATCCCGAGGTTGGCCCCGGCAATGTTCAACGACGCCGCGAAGGCCGGCGCTTCAGGCGCCGCCTTCATCAACCGCACATGACTGACCAGGAACAACGCCGCCTGGGTCACCCCCCAAATCCCCATCGCCGCCGCCAGCCCCAGCGGCGAGTGAATGTTCGGCACCAGCGTCACCATGCCGGCAATCATGAACGCGCAAAACGTCATAGAAGCGATCAGCGGGTGACGATCCACCGCGCGACCGCCCAGCGAGTTGCCGATCAGCCCGACCGCGCCGAAGCCCATCAGACACCAGCCGACCACGGTGCCGTTGAAACCGGCGAGGCGTTCAAGAATGTCGGCCAGGTAGGTGTAGGCGGTGAACATGCCGCTGAACACCAGGATCGACAGCAGAACATGACCCAGCATCAGCGGGCTGCGCAGGATCTTGAACTGCGAACGAAAACTCACCTGATGCTGGTGCAGGCTGGTTTTCGGCAAATAGATAAACAGCAGCAGCGCCTTGGCAAACGCAATCACCGCCAGAATGCCGAAAGCACTGCGCCAACCGAACGCATCGGAAATCAACGTGCCGACCGGAATGCCGAATACGGTGGCGCAGACGATGCCGAAACCAATCTTGGCAATCGCCCGCCCGGCGTAGTCCGGTCCGACGATGTCCACCGCGGTTTCACTGGCCAACGCCCAGAACACCGGCAACCCCAGCGCCGGAATCAACCGGGCAATGGCCATCACCCAAATGTTCGGCGCAAACGCCGCCAGCGTGTTGGCCAGGCCGAACATGATCAACACGCTGATGAACAGTTTGCGTCGTTCAAACCTTGCGAAATACGCTGTCAGGAACGGCCCGAACGCGGCCACGGTGAACGCAAACAGGGTCACCAGCAAACCCGCTTGAGGGATGCTGACGTCCAGGTCACGGGCGATTGCCGGCAACAGGCCGACGATGATGAATTCCGTGGTCAGCACCGTGAAACCGGCGGCGGACAACAGAAGAATGGGCAACAGCATGCAGAACTCCAGGAAAACGACGACACCAGCGACAGCCCGAAGGCCCACTGGCAGAACTAGAAAATGAGGATGGCGAAGCTTAACAGAGTGTTTCCAAACGAAGTTGCACGAACCTGCAAATCGCGTTGAACAATCGGGTGGCAGATCGTCACAGGTCTGAAGGATCGCGGCTACGCTGTGATAAAGTCCGCGACCCGCGAGATTGACACCTTGCTCATCGGCCATTGATTGGCATTGATGTGGCGACCCCTTCGGTTCCCTCCATGTAGCCTGCCCGGCTTTTTGCTGCATGAGCCARGGAACCCTGCACCCTAATAAAATCAGAGATACCGTTATGACCGCTTCATCCCCTTCTCTTTTGCAACGCCTGAAACGCAGCAGCCTGGTCACGCAAATCATCATCGGCCTGATCGCCGGGATTGCCCTGGCCCTGTTCGCGCCTGAGGTGGCGAAGTCCACCGCCTTCATTGGCAAAGTATTCGTGTCGGCGCTCAAGGCTGTCGCGCCGATTCTGGTGTTCGTGCTGGTCATGGCCTCGATTGCCAATCATAAGCACGGCCAGGAAACCCATATCCGGCCGATCCTGTTTCTGTATCTGCTGGGCACCTTCGCCGCAGCCGTGGTTGCAGTGATCGCCAGTACGCTGTTTCCGTCGAGCCTGGTGCTGTCGACCCAGGACGTTGCGGTCACCGCGCCGGGCGGCATCAGCGAAGTGCTGCAAAGTCTGTTGCTGAGCGTGGTCGATAACCCGGTCAGCGCACTGATGAACGCCAACTTCATCGGCATTCTGGCGTGGGCGATCGGCATGGGCATTGCGATCCGCCATGCTGGCGAGACGACACGCGAAGTGCTGGACGACCTGTCCAATGGCGTGACCGTGATCGTGCGCCTGGTGATTCGCTTTGCGCCGCTGGGGATCTTCGGTCTGGTGGCTTCGACCCTCGCCACTTCCGGTTTCGGCGCATTGATCGGCTATATGCACCTGCTGGCGGTGCTGCTGGGCTGCATGCTGTTCGTCGCGTTGGTGATGAACCCGGTCATCGTGTTCTGGAAACTGCGCCGCAACCCGTATCCGCTGGTACTCACCTGCCTGCGCGAGAGCGGCATCACCGCCTTCTTCACCCGCAGCTCGGCGGCGAACATTCCGGTCAACCTGGAATTGAGCAAACGCCTGGGCCTGCATGAAGACACCTATTCGGTATCGATCCCGCTCGGCGCGACCATCAACATGGCCGGCGCGGCGATCACCATCACTGTGCTGACCCTGGCCGCCGTGCACACCCTGGGCATCGCCGTGGATATTCCGACGGCCATTCTGCTCAGCGTCGTCGCGGCAATTTGTGCCTGTGGCGCCTCGGGCGTGGCGGGCGGTTCGTTGTTGCTGATTCCGCTGGCGTGCAGCCTGTTCGGCATCCCGAGCGAAATCGCCATGCAAGTGGTGGCGGTCGGCTTCATCATCGGTGTGTTGCAGGACTCGGCGGAAACCGCGCTGAACTCCTCCACCGACGTGCTGTTCACCGCGGCGGYTTGCCAGGGTGAAGAGTTGAAGGCGCAGCGTTTGGCGTAAACGCACCGACGAAAACGAAAAAGCCCGCCAAGGCTTACACCTTGGCGGGCTTTTTTGTACCTGGGTGGTTTAGAACGCGCCCATGTAATCGCGCTTGCCCACTTCCACACCGTTGTGACGCAGCAGCGCGTAGGCGGTGGTGACGTGGAAGAAGAACTGCGGCAGACCGTAGCTCAGCAGGTAAGCCTGGCCAGTGAAGCGCTTCTCTTTAGGGGTGCCAGGACGGGTCACGATTTCGATGCCTTCCTTGCCGTTGATCTGCTCGGGTTTGATCTCGCCGATGAAGGCCAGAACCTTGGCGATCAACGCTTGCAGTTCGGCGAAGGTGGTTTCGGTGTCGTCGTATTTCGGCAGTTCGATTTCAGCCAGGCGCGCTGAAACGCCCTTGGCGAAATCAACGGCGATCTGCACCTGACGCACTAGCGGGAACATGTCCGGGTACAGACGGGCCTGCAGGAATGCGTTCGGGTCGATGTTTTTCGCGGTAGCGTGGGCTTCGGCCTTGCTCAGGTTGTTGCTCAGGGCGTTGAGCATTTGCTGGAAAACCGGAACGGATGCGGCGTACAGGGAAATAGTCATGGCAGTCTCGTGTGGTGACGGGAGTAAAAAACGTGGAGCGATTATAGCCATGCCGGCGCGCCCTGCGACTTGTCTTTTATCCAGCAAGGATTAGGCTAGGCGGCTCGACTGCCTAGGGAAAAGCGCGATGAGCACTGAACAAGAGACGACCTTCGACGAACCGCGGCTCAACAGCACGGAAATCCGCATTTTGGGCTCGTTGATCGAAAAACAGGCCACCAGCCCGGAAACCTATCCGCTGACCCTCAATGCCCTGGTGATTGCCTGCAACCAGAAAACCAGCCGCGAACCGGTGATGAACCTCAGCCAGGGCCAGGTTGGCCAGAGCCTGCGCGCCCTTGAAGGTCGCGGCTTCACCCGGCTGGTGATGGGCAGCCGTGCCGACCGCTGGGAACATCGGGTCGACAAGGCGCTGGAACTGGTGCCGGCCCAGGTGATTCTGACGGGGCTGTTGTTCCTGCGCGGTCCGCAGACGGTCAACGAACTGCTGACCCGCAGCGGCCGCATGCATGACTTCGAAGATGCCGAACAGGTGGTGCATCAACTGGAGCGCTTGATCGCCCGAGGCCTGGCGCTGTTGACCGTTCGGCTGCGAAGCAGTCGCAAGGCCGGCAAACTCGGTGTGCTGACTGCTTTGGGGYCGCTTCGCGACCCAACGGGAGCAAGCTCCCTCGCCACAGGTCCAACCGATAATCGGAATTCAGCTCCGGGCAAACGCCACGGCTTTCTGAAACTGCTCATCGGTCGGTCGCACGCCGGTGTACAACACGAACTGCTCCAGCGCCTGGATGGCAATCACTTCCAGCCCGGTGATCACCCGTTTGCCTTCGGCACGAGCACGCACGATCAGCGGTGTTTCCGAGGGAGTCGCCACCACATCGAAAACCGTTTCGGCGGCAGCGATGGCTTCAGGGGGAAACGCCAGTTGATCGGCTTCCAGGCCACCGGTCATGCCGATCGGCGTGACGTTGATCAGCATCTGCGGGCGTTGAGCACCCAGTTCCGCCTGCCATTGGTAACCCAGCGATTCGGCCAGGGCACGCCCGGCGCGTTCGTTACGGGCCACGATCAAGCCGTTTTTGTAGCCGCCATCGCGCAAGGCACTGGCCACGGCCTTGGCCATGCCGCCGCTGCCGCGCAGGGCAAAGGTCGAATCCTTGGGCACCTGGTGGGTTTCGAGCAACTGGGCGACGGCGATGTAATCAGTGTTGTAGGCCTTGAGGTGGCCGTTGGTGTTGACGATAGTGTTGATCGATTGAATAGCCTCGGCCGATGCATCCAGCTCATCGACCAGCGCGATGCAGGCCTCCTTGAACGGCATCGACACGCCGCAACCCCGAATACCCAACGCACGAATGCCGCTGACAGCCCCCGTCAGGTCCTGGCTGCTGAAGGCTTTGTAGTAAAAATTCAGCGCCAGTTGTTCGTACAGATGATTGTGAAACCGCAGGCCGAAATTGCCGGGACGGCCCGAGAGTGACATGCACAACTGGGTGTCTTTGTTGGGGTTCATCTGCATCCGAATCTCCTTCAGTAGCACTTTCAGATGGACGGAATTAACAATTCCACCGGATTGTGGTCGATCATAAGGGTATGTCTGTACCAGACAGCACCGTAAAGAAACCGGTACAGACCTTACACAAAATTTACCCAACGGCTGTGCTGATTTTCAAAAAATTGCTGTCTTAGAAGTATCCCCGCGACAACTTGTGTCTATTGCAGACCCAAGCGCCGGGTCGAAGAACCGAGGACTTATCATGATCCGTAAAATCCCCACAGTAGCCTTGCTGATCGGTGCTCTCGCTATCGCAGGGCAGGCAGAAGCAGGTGGTCGTGGCTGGGAAGGTCCGGCTGTGTTTGGTGCGATCGTCGGCTCGGCAATCATCGGCTCGGCAATTATCGGCCGCGACCGGCCGGTGTATGTAGAGCAACCGGTTTACGCTCAGCCTCAACCGGTTTACGTACAGCCACCGCCCGTTTACTACCAACCGGCGCCGGTCTATGTCCAACAACCGATGTACTACCGCCCGGCACCGATTTATTACGGTCCACCACGCGGCTACTATGGCCCACCGCGCGGCTACTATGGCCATCCCCATGGTTATTACCGTGACGACCGCTGGTAACAGACTCATCAGGCCCCGCCTCAACAGCGGGGCCTTTTTTGTGGCCGCAAGGCGAACGGAGTCTGAATAAATCTCGTCAAGGTCGCTGTCGGGACAGTACCGGCAGGTAAAGTCGGTCATATTTATGTCATGACAGGCCCGCAAGCTTGATCTGTCCATAAACAACAGGTTGATAAAAACAAGGACGACCTCATGCCCACACAAAACCCGCACCGCATTGTCGGCTTGTGCACATCCAGCAAGGTGTACAACGCACTGACCGAGCTCAAGCACCTGGAAGGCCATCGCAGCGCCAAGTTTCTCTCGCTGCTGGCGGAAAACCTGGTGCGCAAAGGCCTGCTCAATGAACAGGAAGTCGTGCATATGCTCGATCAAGTCGTGGACTGATCGCCAACACTCACTGGCATCAATGACGACTATCGAAAGCGTTGATTTTCCACTCAAGCGTCCGATCCGTAAGGTAACCCCACAGATTGATGGAGGTACTTATGGCTCAGGTTCAGATTATGTCCGTTATCGGCAGCGCCGTTCCCGCACCGCTCAGAGCACTGGGATTGCTTGCCTGCTGGTATCTCGTACAGGACGGCGAACCGATCAGCGGCCCGCTCACTTCGCTTCCCGACGCCCAAGCCCTGTCGCAACGTATCGGCTCAGGCCAGCTCAACGCTTAAGGCAGCTGAACCCGCTGTTTGGTATCGACGAAAATCGCCCAGCTCGACATAAAC
>NZ_JBFTMK010000105.1:0-10897 GCF_056396965.1 Pseudomonas sp. 05N434 | reverse complement strand
AGCCAAAGCCGAGGCCGCAGTCGATCTCGGCGGCGCTGGTGCGATAGAGTCGGGTGAAGTCGAACGGCAGGATGCCGTCCAGCGCACCGTCGGTGAGGGTCAGCAGTTCTTCGCCGGTGACCATCGACACTGGGCAGCCATTTTTGCAGGTCGACGGTGCACAGGTGGCGCTGTCGCCGTTGGGGTTTTTCGCCTGATCCGGGGAGTCGTCGTGGTGTTCGTTTTTTTTCAGTGTGGTGTTGCGTTTGGCATCCCAGCGCAGTTGCATCCGGCCTTTTTTCAGGCCCGCCGCAATGCCACGGGCGGCGACTTTTTTGTAGCGGTCGACRTAGCCGATGAAGTTATTGATGATCGTGAAAATCGCCTTCACGAGACGCACAACGGCACTGATCAACTGCGCAGCTCGATCAGCCAAACGCATCGTCAGATAGGCGATGCCGGCGCCCGCCCCGGCGAACGTCAGGACGAGGCCAATCAGGATATCGATCAGCAGCTGCACCACCACCATCGACACCGCTTCGGCGGTTTTGCCGGCAATTTCGCTGGGTGGCAGCATGTCCAGCCAGAGGCTGGCGCAGCGCACCAGCAGGCACAGCGCTGCTTCGTCACTGACTAGCAACTGGGCTTTTTCCATGACATCCGGTGCGGCTTTGGCGAGCTTCTCCAGCTCTGCGGCGCTTTCGCCCAACCGCTCTCCAAACTTCGCCGGATCCTTGAGAATGTCCGACAGCAGGCCGATGCTGTCCCACACGCCTTCAATTGCCGCCCAACTTCCCGCGAGCATTCCATTGCCTACAGCAACCGAAGACGATTCCGACCACCTCGGTTTGAACGTCTGCCATTCATCACGCAGCCAGCTGTCGAGTTCCTTCGTCAGGCCGTCGTACGAGGAAAACAGCTCATTTACCTGATCCGGGGTGACTTCGTTGTGAACATGAACGCGGTAGAACTTGCCGGGTGTACCGGTGAACTCTCCCTTGCCACGTTCATTGAGCGTCACAGGCGTCGACTTACCGCCATCCACCGCAATGACATCGACCTGAATATTCCCCAACGGAACATCGTAAACCGACTCAAACTTGCTCTCGATCTGCAGAATTCCGCCGTCGGGACACTGCGCAACGCTGGAGAAAAAATCGTCATCGCTGCTGCTGACGGACTTACTGGTATCGCCCAGTTTGATTTTGCGTTCCATGTCCATCAGCGACGGCAAATCAGCGGCACGGCTGGCCATGTCCGCCGTTTGGTTGAACCAATGCTTAAGCTGTTTGCGGTAGAGCGTCAGGGAGTCCGGAAAACGGTCTAGCTCCTGCTCGATACGGGCGATGTGCTCCATCAACGCACCGGAAAGTAGGCAGTGACGGGAGAAAAGGAGTCGAACATAAGCAATCCCTTGCGCAGAAAATTAGGCGCGGGGACTTTGCGGGGGATCAATCAGAAATGAAGTCAGGAAAGGTAGAAATGGATGTAGGGCGATTCGCTGATTAGCAGCGACTAAAGGCCGCTATGCCGATTACCCCCTCCCCATGCATCTGCCGCAACAACGCCAATCCACTATCGATAAAGGCCTGCGCCCCCGCCATCCCCGCCTCCACCGCCAGCCCTTCCAGTTGCGACCGACCATCGAGCTGAGGAAATTCCCCGATCCGCTGCAACAACCGCCACGCCAACGGGCTCAGTTCAGAGAAGCGCACACTCCAGTCTTCAGCCCGACGCACCAACAGCAACGTCGGCTGAGTCGGTGGCACTTGCGGCCGATAATCCGGCCCCACTTTTTGCACCGGCCAGCCATAGGCCAACGGCCAGGCCAGTGGCGAAATCTGCAACGGTTGATCCAGCAGCAATCCAGCATCACTGGCCGGCAACGGCTCAGCGTCGGATTGTTGCAGGGCCATTTCGACCCATTCGTAATGCGCCAGCTCGACCATGAACGGTGGCCACGGCCCATCGTTCAGCGCCTGAGGCATCGATGCGAGGAACTCGACGAACTCCTGGGCAATCTCGCCGAATTTGGGCGTTTGAGCGCGGTAGTCCCGCAGGAAGATCCGCACCAGAGAACGCCAGTCACTGTCCCCCAGTATTCTCACCAACACCGGAAAGGTGCCGCTGAGCAACGACGACAGGTTCGAGAACACCAGATCGCGATAAACCTGCGCCCGTGCCACGTCCATCCCGGCAGGCGGTGCGCAGTGGTCGGGATCGCGCAGGTAACGAGTCAAGGTGTCTTGCTGCTGATATAGCGTCGGCTTATCCATGGTTAGCCTCCTGCTGCAGTCGGCGGATGGTCTGCAACTCGCTGACCAATTCAGAGAACGCCGGGTAGTTGAAGTCCCGCTCAAGCAGCGTCGGCTGTACGCCGAACCGCGCATACGCCTCGGCCAGCAAAGCCCAGACCACCGGTTTGACCGAGGCGCCGTGGGTGTCGATTTTCAGGGTGTCGGATTCGTCGAAATGCCCCGCCACATGCATCGCGACCACTCGCCCCGTGTCGATGCCCGCCAGAAACGTCTGCGGATCGAAACCGTGATTGATCGAGTTGACGTAGACATTGTTGACGTCCAGCAGCAGGTCGCAATCGGCTTCGCGCAGCACTGCGTTGGTGAACGTCAATTCGTCCATGTCCTGCTGCGGCGCGGCGTAGTAGGAGACGTTTTCCACCGCCAGGCGCCGACCGAGAATGTCCTGTGCCTGACGAATTCGGGCGGCAACGTGATGCACCGCTTCCTCGGTAAACGGCAACGGCAGCAGATCGTAAAGATGCCCGTCATCGCTGCAGTAGCTCAGGTGTTCGCTGTACAGCGGCACCTTGTAGTGATCGAGGAAAACCCGCACCTCCCGCAGAAGCCCGACGTCCAGCGGCGCCGATCCGCCCAGCGACAAGGACAAGCCGTGACAGGACAATGGATAACGCTCGGCCAGGGCACGAAACGCCGCGCCATGCGCGCCGCCGATGCCGATCCAGTTTTCCGGCGCGACTTCCAGAAAGTCGAAAGCGCCCGCCGAGGCTGCTTGAAGGTCCTTCATCAAACCGCGGCRCAAGCCTAGCCCGACGGTCGCCTGCGCAGATGTGAGGGGAATTTGCATGGTGTCGATCTCATCCTGGGATCCGGTCTCCAGCGCCTGAACACTCAGTGCCGGCCGGCAGGCCCAGTCAAGCGCCTCGGTGTGTCGGGTCTGTGTGCGCAAACACCCCTCTTCTCAGCGCACTGTATCGGACAGGCAGCCAGATACAGAGGGATACACGAACTAGACTTGTTGATTACCCCCCGCGGGGGGGAGCCAGGACGCGGTTATCGTCCTGTTCATTCCCACGATCACCGCCCACAGGCGCATGCCTCGACAAACAATGCCTGCGGGCCGTGATCCTGCTGAAGGAGCACACAAGATGGACGAGGCCAGACTCAATGATTTCATGGGCAAACTGGTGAGCGACATGGGCGGCGCGGCGATGCTCGCCAACGTCATCCTCGGCGAAGAACTCGGCCTGTACCGGGCCATGGCCGACAGTCAGCCCGTCACCCCCGAAACACTCGCCGCGAAGACCGGCTGCAACACCCGCCTGCTGCGTGAATGGCTCAGCGCCCACGCGGCCTCCGGTTACATGGAACACAGCGACGGCCAGTTCCGCCTGCCTGAAGAGCAAGCCCTGGCGCTGGCGATCGAAGACTCACCGGTCTATGTGGCCGGCGGTATGGCGGTGGTTGCGTCGTTTTTTCATGACAAGGACAAACTGGTCAACGCCATGCGCGGCAACGGCGCCCTGCCCTGGGGCGATCACCATCCGTGCATGTTCAGCGGCACCGAGCGGTTCTTCCGCCCAGGCTACAAGGCGCATCTGGTCAGCGAGTGGCTGCCGGCGCTCGACGGGGTGGTCGCCAAACTGGAAGCCGGCGCGAAAGTGGCGGACATCGGCTGCGGCCACGGCGCCTCGACCGTGATCATGGCCCAGGCTTTCCCCGAGTCGCGGTTCGTCGGTTTCGATTACCACGCGCCCTCGATCACCGTCGCCACCCAGCGCGCCGAAGAAGGTGGCGTGTCCGGTCGGGCGCGGTTCTTCCAGGGCAACGCCAAGAGCTATCCGGGCGACGACTATGACCTGATCTGCTATTTCGACTGCCTGCACGACATGGGTGACCCGGTGGGCGCCGCACGGCATGCCTATGAATCGCTCAAACCCGACGGCACGGTGCTGTTGGTTGAGCCCTTCGCCAACGACACGCTAGACGAGAACGCCAACCCGGTGGGACGGCTGTTCTACGCCGCCTCGACCTTTATCTGCACACCCAACTCGCTGTCCCAGGAAGTCGGCCTCGGGCTCGGTGCCCAGGCGGGCGAGGCACGGTTGCGCAAGGTCTTCACCGAGGCGGGGTTCACCCAGTTCCGGCGAGCCACGGAAACGCCGTTCAACCTGATTCTGGAGGCGCGTAAATAAGGGCAGGCGCATCATCCGGGCAGGTTGGTCTGCCCGGATGCAACGGATGAAACCGGACCCTGTGGGAGCGGGCTTGTGTGGCGAGGGGGCTTGTCGGAACGCCGCATCGCCCCGTTCGATTGCGAAGCAGTCGTAAAACCAGTCACCGCTTTCTAAATTCAAGATCGCGGTGATTGGTTTTAGGGGTGCTTCGCGCCCCAACGGGGGCAAGCCCCCTCGCCACACAAGCCCGCCCCCACAGGTGACCGTGATCAGCTCAGACGCTCGCCAAGGTTTTCGGCCTTGAGAATATCGAACAACGCCTGCGCCGCCGCCGACAGTTCTTGCCCCGTCGTCAGTACCCCGATCGCCCGTTCCACCACCGGGTCGCGCAGGGTGATGCAACGCGCGCCCAGCTCGCGCATCTGCCCGGCGCACAACGCTGGCACCGCGCTCACGCCCAGTCCGCTGGCCACCATCCGCCCGACCGTTGCCAACTGATGACTTTCAAACTCCACCGGCAATTTCATGCCCCGCGCTTGCAAATGCTCTTCGAGCATCACCCGCACCGTGGACGGTCGCTGCAAGGTAATGAACGGTTCCTTGAGCAAGGTCTGCCAATCGATATCGCCCAGGTCCGCCAGCGGTGAATCAAGCGGCACCACCGCCACAAACCGGTCGATGTACAACGGGGTGAATTGCAGCGACGAACTCTGGGTCGGCTCAAACGCCACGCCCAATTCCACCTGACGGTCCCGGACCATTTCCAGCACCTGCTCGTTGATCACGTCGTTCACCGTGACGTTGACCTTTGGCTAACGCGCRCGRAAGGTCTTGAGGATCGGCGGCAGCAGGTTGCCGGCAAACGACGGCATCGCCGCCAGCGTCACGCGGCCACGCTGAAGGGTGAAGCGTTGGCGCAGTTCATCCTCGGCATTGTCCCAGTCCGCGATCAGCCGACGGGCCAGTGGCAGCAGCGATTCACCCTCGGCGGTCAGTGCGACGTTGCGGGTATTGCGGGTGAACAGGCGCCCGCCCAGGCCCTCCTCCAGCGCCTTGATGGTCAGGCTCAACGCCGACTGGGACAGGTGCAGCCGTTCGCAAGCCACGGCAAAGCTCAAACTCTGGGCCACGGCCAGGAAGGCGCGGATCTGTTTAACGGTCATGGCCACTGTCTCCAACGTAGCGCGCACTCATTGGTGAGTTTTATCTATCAATCAACCTTAAAAATCAACTTAACAAATAAATCCTGTGGCGAGACACTCCCTCCCCATCCGGCTAGCCAGCCGCCCACAAAGAATAAAAGAGGTGCATATGGCAGGGTTCGACAAGCGCGTGTATTCCTATGAGGAAGCGATGGCCGGTCTTGAAGACGGCATGACCGTGATCTCCGGCGGCTTCGGCCTGTGCGGGATTCCGGAAAACCTCATCGCCGAGATTCAGCACCGGGGCACCCGTGACCTCACCGTGGTCTCCAACAACTGCGGCGTCGATGGGTTCGGTCTCGGCGTGCTGCTGGTGGACCGGCAGATCCGCAAAGTGGTGGCCTCCTACGTCGGCGAGAACAAACTGTTCGAAGACCAACTGCTTAAAGGCGAAATAGAAGTCGTCCTGACCCCCCAAGGCACCCTCGCCGAGAAAATGCGCGCAGGCGGTGCCGGCATCCCGGCGTTCTTCACCGCCACCGGCGTCGGCACTCCAGTCGCTGAAGGCAAGGAAGTGCGCGAATTCAAGGGCCGCCAGTACCTGATGGAAGAATCCATCACCGGTGACTTCGCCATCGTCAAAGGCTGGAAAGCCGACCATTTCGGTAACGTGGTCTATCGCCACACCGCCCAGAACTTCAACCCGCTGGCCGCCACCGCAGGCAAGATCACCGTGGTCGAAGTCGAAGAAATCGTCGAACCCGGCGAGCTGGACCCGTCGCAGATCCACACCCCTGGCATCTACGTCGACCGGGTCATTTGCGGCACGTTCGAAAAGCGCATCGAACAGCGCACCGTGCGTAAGTGATCCCCTGCCCCCGGACCGAATGAAGGAATAACAACAATGGCACTTTCCCGCGAACAAATGGCTCAGCGCGTCGCCCGCGAAATGCAGGACGGCTACTACGTGAACCTCGGCATCGGCATTCCGACCCTGGTCGCCAACTACATCCCCGAAGGCATGGAAGTCATGCTGCAATCGGAAAACGGCCTGCTCGGCATGGGCGCCTTTCCGACCGACGCCGAAGTCGACGCCGGCATGATCAACGCCGGCAAGCAAACCGTGACCGCGCGTATCGGCGCGTCGATTTTCTCCTCCGCCGAATCGTTCGCGATGATCCGCGGTGGCCACATCGACCTGACCGTGCTCGGTGCGTTCGAAGTGGACGTCGAAGGCAACATCGCCTCCTGGATGATCCCCGGCAAACTGGTCAAGGGCATGGGCGGTGCGATGGACCTGGTGGCCGGTGCGGACAACATCATCGTCACCATGACCCACGCCTCCAAGGACGGTGAGTCGAAACTGCTGCCCCGCTGCAGCCTGCCGCTGACCGGCGCCGGTTGCATCAAACGCGTGCTGACTGACCTGGCCTACTTGGAAATCCACAACGGTGCGTTCATTCTCAAGGAACGCGCACCAGGCGTGAGCGTTGAGGAAATCGTCGCCAAGACCGCCGGCAAACTGATCGTGCCTGACCACGTCCCGGAAATGCAGTTCGCTGCCCAGTGAGGAATCCGTCCATGCAAGACGTTGTGATTGTTGCTGCCACTCGCACTGCCATCGGCAGTTTCCAGGGCGCGTTGGCCAATGTGTCTGCGGTGGACCTCGGTGCTGCGGTGATCCGCCAGTTGCTGGCGCAAACCGATCTGGACCCGGCGCAGGTCGATGAAGTGATCATGGGCCAGGTATTGACCGCCGGCGCCGGGCAAAACCCTGCGCGTCAGGCTGCGATCAAGGCCGGCCTGCCCCACGCCGTACCGGCCATGACCCTGAACAAGGTCTGCGGCTCGGGCCTCAAAGCGCTGCACCTGGCAGCGCAGGCGATTCGCTGCGGCGATGCCGAGGTGATCATCGCCGGTGGCCAGGAAAACATGAGCCTGGCCAATTACGTGCTGCCGGGCGCCCGCACCGGTCTGCGCATGGGCCACAGCCAGATCGTCGACACGATGATCAGCGACGGTTTGTGGGATGCGTTCAACGATTACCACATGGGCATCACCGCCGAGAACCTGGTGGACAAGTACGGCATCAGCCGTGAAGCCCAGGACGCCTTCGCTGCCGCCTCGCAACAAAAAGCCGTGGCCGCCATCGAAGCCGGGCGTTTCGTCGATGAAATCACCCCGATCCTGATCCCCCAGCGCAAGGGCGATCCGCTGGCCTACGCCACCGATGAACAGCCGCGTGCCGGCACCACCGCCGAGTCCCTGGGCAAGCTGAAACCGGCCTTCAAGAAGGACGGCTCGGTGACCGCCGGCAACGCCTCGTCGCTGAACGACGGCGCCGCCGCGGTGATCCTGATGAGCGCCGCAAAAGCCAAGGCCCTCGGCCTGCCGGTGCTGGCGAAAATCGCCGCGTACGCCAACGCGGGCGTCGACCCGGCGATCATGGGCATCGGCCCGGTCAGCGCCACCCGTCGTTGCCTGGACAAGGCCGGCTGGTCCATCGATCAACTGGAGCTGATCGAGGCCAACGAAGCCTTCGCCGCGCAATCCCTGGCGGTGGCCAAGGACCTGGAATGGGACCTGAGCAAGGTCAACGTCAACGGCGGCGCGATTGCCCTGGGTCATCCGATTGGAGCGTCGGGTTGCCGGGTGCTGGTGACCTTGCTGCACGAGATGATCAAGCGTGACGCCAAAAAAGGCCTGGCCACCCTGTGCATTGGTGGTGGTCAGGGCGTGGCATTGGCGATCGAGCGCTAGCCCGAGACCGCGTTGTCGTTCATCGCGAGCAGGCTCGCTCCCACAGGTGACCGCATTCTCCCGAGAGCACTCTGTTACCTGTGGGAGCGTGGCTTGCCCGCGACGACGGCGGCACAGTCAACATTGATGTCGCCTGACACACCGCTTTCGCGGGCAAGTCCCCTCACCACAACGGCTGGAAACCTCTGGCCCTCAGGCAAATTTCACCAGGTTCAAGACCGGCAACGGACCGCCCGGGAACTGCACCAGCCGCGCCCCGACACTCAGTTCGCCCAGATCGATTCCAAAGAAGCCCAATCGCTCGATCAGCGCTGCCACTTGAGCCTTGGCCTCGGCATCGTCACCAGAAAGAAACAACACTCGCCGCCCACCCTCCGCCGCCGGATCACTCTCAAGCAGATGCGCTTGAAGGTGATTGAAGGCCTTGACCACCCGCGCGCCAGGTACCCATTCGGCAAACACTTCACTGGACGGACGGCCCTGCAAATCCACCGCTTTGAACGATGGCGCCTCGATCGAATTGTTCGCGTCGATGACAATCCGCCCGCCGAAATCCGGCAATCCGGCCAGTGCCGTTGGCAATTTCGACCAGTTCACCGCGACCAGAACGATCGGCTGCGCGGCCGCTTCTTCACGGGTGCCGGCCCGCGCCGTCGGCCCGAGTTCTTCCACCAGTGAGGCCAGGGTTTCCGGGCCGYGGCTGTTGGCGATGACGACTTCAATGCCCTGACGGGACAATGCTTTGGCGAAGGCTGTGCCGATGGCGCCGGCGCCGATGATTCCGATAGTGCTCATGGTGTTCACTCCGTAGTGGGTTGGTGGAGTGAATACTGCGCTTGCCATTACTACTTTATTAGACGGTAATGAGTTGAATGATCTTCAAGTATTAATATCAGGTGTCTGAGATGGAAACACTCGCCAACCTCGAATCTTTCGTGCGCAGCGCTGAAACCGGCA
Source organism: Pseudomonas sp. 05N434 (assembly GCF_056396965.1). Lineage (NCBI taxonomy): Bacteria > Pseudomonadati > Pseudomonadota > Gammaproteobacteria > Pseudomonadales > Pseudomonadaceae > Pseudomonas > Pseudomonas sp. 05N434. Next base: position 1,624 of record NZ_JBFTMK010000105.1, on the reverse strand, counting down.
GCTTCTCCGCCGCCGCACGGTTGCTCGCACTGACGCCCGCCGCCGTCAGCCGCAACGTGGCGATGCTTGAACGCAATATCGGTGTGCGGCTGTTCCAGCGCTCGACCCGCAAGCTGTCACTGACCGAAGCCGGCGAACGCTTTCTGGCCAGCATCGGCGGCAATCTGCAGGCGCTGCAGACGGCGATCAGTGCGGTGTCCAGTGRTCGCGGGGAGCCGGCGGGGGTGCTCAAGGTCAGCTTGGCGCCGACGTTCGGCATTGACCACGTGTTGCCGCTGTTACCGGAATTTCTGGCGCGCTACCCGCTGATTCGCTTGGAATGGCACTTTGAAAACCGCCAGGTCGATCTGATCGCCGAAGGGTATGACGCCGCCATCGGCGGCGGTTTCGAGCTGACACCCGGGGTCGTCTCGCGGACGTTGGCAGCGGCGGATGTGGTGGCGGTGGCCTCACCGGCGTACATGGCCGGACGCACCCTGCCCAGCAGCCCGGCGGACCTGGCTCAGTACAACGGCATTGTGATGCGCGGCATTCGCACCGGGCGGGTGCGCCAATGGGTGATGCGGGATAGCGTGGGCAATGAAGCCAGCGCCGAGCTGAGTGAAAACATCGTGCTCAATGACCCTGCCGCCATGCGTGAAGCGGCCCTGCTCGGCCTTGGTGTGACGCTGCTGGTGTCGCCCGATGTCATCGCCCATATCCAGCACGGCGAACTGCTGCGCTTGTTGCCGGACTGGCATGCCGACGCGGGATCGATCTCGCTGTATTACCCGAGCCGCACGTTGATGCCGGCCAAGACCCGGGTGTTTATCGATTATCTGGTTGAGGCGTTTGAGCGGGGGTGAAGATCAAAAGAATGACTCAGCCCACAAACTGCAAAATCAACCAGCTGTTGGCCGCACTGATTACCGTAAACAATCCCCACGCCAACACCCGAGTTGGCAGCCGATTCACAAACGGCCCCATGAGCGTCTGATCGTTGGTCATGCGAATCAATGGGTACAACGCGAATGGCAGTTGCAGGCTGAGTACCACCTGACTCAACACCAGCAGTTTGCCGATTGCCCCGTCGCCCATCAGCCACACGCCGATAAACGCCGGGATCAGCGCCAGCCCGCGAGTGATCAAGCGCCGTTGCCAGCAGGGCAAGCGCAGGTTCAGGTAGCCCTCCATGATCACCTGGCCCGCGATGGTGCCGGTGAAGGTCGAGCTCTGCCCCGACGCCAGCAACGCCACACCAAACAACACGCTGGCCAACGCCCCGCCCACCAATGGATCGAGCAAGTGATAGGCATCCTGGATGTCCACCACGTCGGTGTGCCCGGTCTTGTGGAAGGCCGCCGAAGCAAGAATCAGGATCGCCGCGTTGACCAGCAGTGCCAGGGCCAGGGAGCCGATGGTGTCGATGCGCGCCAGTTTGACCGCGTCCTGCTTGCTGGCCAGGTCTTTGCCGATCATCCGCGTCTGCACGATCGAGGTATGCAGGAACAAGTTATGCGGCATCACCGTGGCCCCGAGAATGCCGATGGCCAGGTACAACGGCGCCGCATCGCCGATCACCGAAAGTGACGGTGTGAAACCGCGAGCGACATCCGGCCAATAGGGCGACATCCGGCCAATAGGG
>NZ_JBFTMK010000104.1:0-17387 GCF_056396965.1 Pseudomonas sp. 05N434 | reverse complement strand
CGGCTCAGCTCTTCAGACGCCTCTTCTTCGTCCAGGTTGACGGCCAGAATAAGCGGCTGCGTCACATCACCCTTGGGCTTGTGTGGAGCACGAGGCGGTTGAAACAGTGCGGCATAAGCCGACAGCAGCTTGGCCAGCCAGGTTTCAGGGTTTTGCGCCAACTCGACCATCTCGGCCATTTCCGGAATAGCGATGGTTTCGAGTACTTCGCGGGTCAGCAGCATCTCTGCCCGTGGCGCATTGGCCTGAGGCAAGCGATAGAAACCGGCGATTTCATGGCACAGCCCCAACAGCGCCCCGTACAGGTGAAACAACGCCGATTCGCGACCGGCCTGAATCAGCGCCAGGGAGTTCATCGCTCGCCCCTCTTCGGCCTTGGCGAGCGCTTCCAGCGACAAGCCGGCGAAATAAATTTTCTGGTTGGTACGGGTATAGAGTTCGTGGGCCATGACGGCAGCCTCCACAACGAAATAATTGCTTCACGCAGGTCTGACAGTGTCATGGATCACCCAAGCTCACCGCAAGCCCAAAACAAAAAGGCCGCATGAAAACCCGAGGGTTGTCATGCGGCCTTTTTATGTGCAGCGGCTTTTAAGCCTTGGCTGCTGGACGCTTGTCTTCAACCGTCCACTTGCCACCATCGTAATACGCTTTCCAGCCAGTCGGCTTACCGTCGACTTCCGTCTGCACGTATTGCTCTTTGGTCTTGCGGCTGTAACGGATCACTGCTGGCAGACCGTCAGGATCTTTCTTCGGTGCTTCGCAGAGGAAGTGGTACTTCGGATCGATCTCATCCTTGTGCGGCACGATCTCGACGACCAATGGCGCACGGGTCTCGCGGTTTTTCGGGAACTGGCTGGCCGCCAGGAACAGGCCGGAAGCACCGTCACGCAGGATATAGGTGTCGTTGACCTTTTCGCATTTGAGCTCAGGCATCTTCACCGGATCCATCTTCGGCGGCGCCGCATCACCGCTTTTCAGCAGCTTGCGGGTGTTCTTGCAGGTTGCGTTGGTGCAACCGAAGAACTTGCCGAAACGGCCGGTCTTGAGCTGCATCTCGCTGCCGCACTTGTCGCATTCCAGGCTCGGACCTTCGTAGCCCTTGATGCGGTAAGCGCCCTCTTCGATCTCGTAGCCTGCGCAATCCGGGTTGTTACCGCAGATGTGCAGCTTGCGCTTCTCGTCGAGCAGGTAAGCGTCCATCGCCGTGCTGCAGATCGGGCAACGGTGCTTGCCGCGCAGAACCAGCGACTCCGACTCGCCCTCGTCGTCCGCAGCGATTTCGTCGCCCGGCACCAGGTTGACGGTGGCCTTGCAGCGCTCTTTTGGCGGCAGGCTGTAGCCCGAGCAACCGAGGAACACGCCGGTCGATGCAGTACGAATCTGCATCGGACGACCGCACACCACACATGGAATATCAGTCATTACCGGCTGGTTGGCGCGCATGCCGCCTTCGGCGCTTTCGGCCACTTCGAGTTTCTTCTTGAAGTCGCCGTAGAACTCGTCGAGCACGTTTTTCCAGTCGCGCTCGCCCTGGGCCACGTCATCGAGATTCTCTTCCATGCCGGCGGTGAAGCCGTAGTCCATGAGATTGGAGAAGCTCTCGGCCAGACGCTCGGTGACGATGTCGCCCATCTTTTCCGAATAGAAACGACGGTTGTGCAGCGCCACGTAGCCGCGGTCCTGGATGGTCGAAATGATCGCCGCGTAGGTCGAAGGACGACCGATGCCGCGTTTTTCCATTTCCTTTACCAGGCTCGCTTCCGAGTAACGCGCCGGCGGCTTGGTGAAGTGCTGGGTCGGATCAAGCTTGATCAGCTTCATCGCATCGCCCTGGGCCATGTCCGGCAGCACATCGTCATCACCAGGCTTGGTGATTTGCGGCATGACGCGGGTGTAACCGTCGAACTTCAGGATGCGGCCCTTGGCGCGCAACTCGAAGTCACCGGCACCGACGGTGACCGTGGTCGACAGGTATTGGGCCGGCAGCATCTGGCAGGCGAGGAACTGGCGCCAGATCAGCTCGTAAAGCCGCTCGGCATCACGCTCCATGCCCGACAGCTTGCTTGGCTCGGTATTGGCGTCGGACGGACGAATCGCTTCGTGAGCCTCTTGTGCGCCTTCCTTGCTGCTGTAGACGTTCGGGGTTTCCGGCAGGTACTTCTTGCCGAATTCGCCTTCAATATAAGTACGCGCCATCGTCACGGCATCGGCCGAGAGGTTGGTGGAGTCGGTACGCATATAAGTGATGTAGCCGGCTTCGTACAGACGCTGGGCCATCATCATGGTTTTCTTCACACCGAAGCCCAGGCGGTTGCTCGCGGCCTGCTGCAGGGTGGAGGTGATGAACGGTGCCGACGGCTTGCTGCTGGTCGGTTTGTCTTCGCGCTTGACGATGCTGTAGCTGGAAGCCTTGAGCTTCTCCAGCGCGGCCATGGCCTGGGCTTCGTTGAGCGGCTTGAAGGCTTCGCCTTTCTCGCGAGCCACGTCGAAGCGCACAGTCGCGCCCTTGGCGGTGCCGAGGTCAGCGTGAACTTCCCAGTACTCTTCCGGGTTGAACGCGCGGATTTCGCGCTCACGCTCAACCACCAGCTTCACGGCAACCGATTGCACGCGACCGGCGGACAGGCCACGAGCAACCTTGGCCCACAGCAGCGGCGAAACCATGTAACCCACCACGCGGTCGAGGAAGCGACGCGCCTGCTGAGCGTTTACGCGATCGATGTCCAGCTCGCCCGGCTGGGAGAAAGCTTCCTGGATCGCTTTTTTGGTGATTTCGTTGAACACCACGCGCTTGTAGCGGCTGTCGTCACCACCGATGGCTTCGCGCAGGTGCCAGGCAATGGCTTCCCCCTCGCGATCCAAGTCGGTTGCGAGATAGATGGTGTCAGCATCTTTGGCGAGCCGGCGCAGCTCTTCGATAACCTTTTCCTTGCCCGGGAGGATCTCGTACTTGGCTTTCCAGCCATGATCGGGATCGACACCCATGCGCGAGACCAGCTGCTTGCGCGCTTTCTCTTTCGGCGTGAGCACCGGACCTTCGCCTGCGGCGGCCTTGCCACGCTTGGCGGCAGGCTCTTTGCTGGCGCTAGCCGAACCGCTGGTGGGCAGGTCTCGGATATGGCCGATACTCGACTTCACCACGTATTGGTTACCCAGATACTTGTTGATGGTCTTGGCCTTAGCCGGGGATTCCACAATGACCAGCGATTTGCCCATGGATCAGAAAATTCCTGAATTCTAGAAGTGAAAGGCGGTTGGCGCCTGACGCGGCACCGCTATATATAGTGGCTACAAGGTGAGGTCAAGCGCAGGGTTCTGCGCGCACTCCCCTTATGGCTGCGGAAAAATGCTCGGTTCGGCTTGCACCAAAGCAAAGCGTGGCACCTGTTCGCCGTCAACCTCGACCGACTCCAGGAACATGCTCAAGGGACGTACCCAAAAGCCGTAATCGCCATACAGGGCTTGGTAGAAGACTACTTCTTCTTCGGTCTCCGAATGCCGCGCAACACTGAATACGCGGTACTGCGGACCTTTGTAATGTTGGTAGAGCCCAGGTTGTATCGGCATGCTTTGGCCCTCACTCAAATTTTTTCAAAATAAAAACAAAAATAAATCCGGAAAAACAAAAACCGGGGCACTTGGCCCCGGCTTCCATCGACGAAACGCTTAAACGCGTTCGAAGACGGTGGAGATACCTTGGCCGAGACCAATGCACATGGTAGCCACCCCGAAGGTGCCGCCATTCTGCTTCATCACGTTCAGCAAGGTGCCCGAAATACGTGCACCGGAGCAACCGAACGGGTGACCCAGGGCGATCGCGCCGCCGTGCAGGTTAACCTTCTCGTTCATCTTGTCGAGCACTTTCAAATCTTTCAGCACTGGCAGGGCCTGTGCAGCGAAAGCTTCGTTGAGCTCGAAGAAGTCGATATCGTTGATGCCAAGGCCCGCGCGCTTCAATGCTTTCTGCGTTGCCGGTACTGGACCATAGCCCATGATCGCCGGGTCCACACCTGCCACTGCCATCGAGCGAATCACCGCCAGCGGCTGGATGCCCAGGTCCTGGGCACGCTGTGCCGACATCACGATCATGCACGAAGCACCGTCAGTGATCTGCGACGAAGTACCAGCGGTCACGGTGCCGCCCTTCGGATTAAACGCTGGTTTCAGAGCCGCCAGGCTTTCCAGGGTGGTTTCCGGACGAATGGTTTCGTCGTAGTCAAACAGTTTCAGGAAACCGTTCTCGTCGTAGCCCTGCATCGGGATGATTTCGTCCTTGAACTTGCCTTCCACGGTCGCCTTGTGGGCGAGTTGGTGGGAGCGCACGCCAAAGGCGTCCTGCTGTTCGCGAGTAATGCCATGCATTTTGCCGAGCATTTCTGCGGTCAGGCCCATCATGCCCGAGGCTTTCGCCGCGTACAGGGACATGTGCGGGTTCGGATCGACACCGTGCATCATGCTCACATGACCCATATGCTCGACGCCGCCAACGACGAACACGTCACCRTTRCCGGTCATGATCGCTTGCGCGGCAGTGTGCAGCGCACTCATCGACGAGCCACACAGACGGCTGACGGTCTGGCCGGCCGAGGTGTGTGGAATCTGAGTCATCAGGGACGCCATGCGGGCGATGTTCCAGCCCTGCTCCAGGGTCTGGTTAACGCAGCCCCAGATCACGTCTTCGACTTCGCTCGGGTCGACCTTGACGTTGCGTTCCAGCAATTTGCTGATCAGGTGTGCCGACATGTCTTCGGCGCGGGTGTTGCGGTGCATGCCGCCCTTGGAGCGGCCCATCGGCGTCATCATCCAGTTGATGATGTCTTCGTCAGTGACTTCGAGCTGTTGGAAAACGATCGGCTTGAGCACTTCCAGCACCGACGGATCGGCGACTTTCTTCTGCTTGCCGCGCTTGTCGGTCTCGTAGGCGTAGAAACCCTTGCCATTTTTCTGGCCCAGGCGCTTGGCTTCATAGAGCACGTCGACGGCCGAACGGCGATCGTCCTTCATGCGATCCGGGAAGCCTTCAGCCATGACGTCACGACCATGGTGGCCGGTGTCGATGCCGACCACGTCCATCAGGTATGCCGGGCCCATTGGCCAGCCGAACTTCTCCATGACCTTGTCGATGCGGACGAAGTCCACGCCGGCGCTGACCAGCTTGGCGAAACCGCCGAAGTACGGGAACAGCACACGGTTGACCAGGAAGCCCGGGCAGTCGTTGACGACGATCGGGTTCTTGCCCATTTTCTTGGCGTAGGCAACGGTGGTGGCAACGGCCACTTCGCTGGACTTCTCGCCACGGATCACTTCAACCAGCGGCATCATGTGCACCGGGTTGAAGAAGTGCATGCCGACGAAGTTTTCCGGACGCTTGAGGGCTTTGGCCAGCAAGGTGATGGAAATGGTCGAGGTGTTGGACGCCAGAATGGTGTCCTCTTTGACCTTGTCTTCGACTTCGGCCAGAACGGCTTGCTTGACCTTCGGGTTCTCGACCACGGCTTCGACCACCAGGTCGACGTGACCGAAATCGCCGTAGGACAGGGTCGGACGAATGCCGTTGAGCACTTCGGCCATCTTCGCCGGGGTCATGCGACCTTTATCAACGCGGCCAACCAGCAGCTTGGCGGCTTCGGCCAGACCTTGCTCGATACCGTGCTCGTTGATGTCCTTCATCAGGATCGGCGTGCCTTTGGAGGCCGACTGATAAGCGATACCGCCACCCATGATGCCGGCGCCCAATACGGCGGCCTGCTTCACTTCCTTGGCGATTTCGTCGTAGGCCTTGGCCTTTTTCTTCAGCTCCTGATCGTTCAGGAACAGACCGATCAAGCTCTGTGCGGCAGATGTCTTGGCCAGTTTGACGAAACCGGCGGCTTCGACTTCCAGGGCCTTGTCACGACCGAAGTTCGCGGCTTTCTGGATGGTCTTGATCGCTTCGACCGGCGCCGGGTAGTTCGGGCCCGCTTGGCCGGCCACGAAACCTTTGGCGGTTTCGAACGACATCATTTGTTCGATGGCGTTGAGCTTGAGCTTTTCGAGCTTCGGCTGACGCTTGGCCTTGTAGTCAAACGTACCGGAGATGGCGCCTTTGATCAGGTTCAGCGCCGCTTCGTGCAACTTCTGCGAGTCGACCACCGCGTCGACGGCACCGACTTTCAGTGCGTCTTCAGCGCGGTTTTCCTTACCGGCGGCAATCCATTCGATGGCGTTGTCGGCACCGATGATACGCGGCAGGCGCACGGTACCGCCGAAGCCTGGGTAGATGCCCAGCTTGACTTCCGGCAGACCGATTTTGGCGGTGCTGGCCATGACGCGGAAATCCGCCGCCAGGCACATTTCCAGACCGCCACCCAGTGCGATGCCATTGATCGCGGCAACAGTCGGGACGTTGAGGTCTTCGAAATCGCTGAAAATCTTGTTGGCTTCGAGGTTGCCAGCAACAAGCTCGGCATCCGGCAGCTTGAAGTTGTCGACGAATTCGGTGATGTCGGCGCCGACGATGAATACGTCCTTGCCACTGCTGACGATCACACCCTTGATCGAAGCATCTGCCTTGATGGTGTCTACAGCCTGACGCAGCTCGTTCAGGGTAAGACGGTTGAACTTGTTGACGGACTCACCCTTGAGGTCGAACTTCAGTTCGACGATGCCACTTTCAAGAGCCTTAACCGTGATGGCTTTACCTTCGTAAATCATCAACTGATCTCCACGATATGGAAGCTGAACAGTACACGTCGGACGCAGGCGGCTGRCTCGGCAGGGACGTTTATCGTCAATGCTAACGCCAACTCACCCGGCACACCCGCCAACGCGATAGTCGGGATTCTGTAGGAGCAGTCTGTAATACAAACGCTCAATTCATACGCCCGTTTGATTTGGGTGTGTCACCTTCACGGAATTTCCGGCAATTGTCAATCGCCCAAAATACTGGTTGAAACGCGACTTTCCGGTCACTTCCGTACCACGAAGCCCTGCAACATGCGGATGCATGTGAGGCCATTCATAGAATCAATAGTTAGAAAAGTCGCCCTAATTCGCGGCAACCTGTGTTTAACAGGCTACGCTGGCGGGATCCTGAAGAAAAAATTGAACGCTTTTGACGAATGCCAAGCGTAAGATCTGTGCCACAAAGAATTACCGGCCTGCCTGGCCAACCCCAGCCCGATGATGATGTCGGGCTTTTTATTGCCTTCCGTAACAGATCGGGGTTCAGGCGAGTGCCTTGAGCGTAGCGTCGATCTGTTGCAGAACCTCGGCTTCGCCCTTCTCGCCCCAATACAGGGCAATCATTTGCTTGTCTGCCTCGACCTTGTAGACGTTGGCAGGCAGTTTTTCGAAATGATTCAGGAGCACTCCATCCTCGCAGACTTCCTGCCACTGATTGACCCACACACCCGGCGCCTTCTGCCAATAGCTCCAGCACGCTGGCTGAGTGCCACGGCGCGGTCGGTGGTACTGGGCGCAAGGGCTTGGCGGCTCCTGGCTCAGCCAGTGCGGCCACTCCTGGGGCGCCAATTGCATGGCAAGGCCGATGCGCCGCGCCTCCATGCGCAGGGCCATGCGACCGCTCTGGACACGAGACGGTCGCAACCAGGCCAGCGGGCTCAGCACCACCAGCAGGATTGACACCACTATCCAGACCGTCATATCTGTACTCCCGATTCTTGMTGGGCCCATTGGGTCAYGTTGAAACCAATGCGCTTGAAACCAGCCATACTTACCAATATTGCAATCCTCAGGAGGAGCACCTCATGCCCTACCACCATATTCTGGTCGCTGTAGATCTAACCGAAGAGTGCGATCCTGTAATCCACCGCGCCCGCGAACTTTCGGTGAGCAATGGCGCAAAGCTGTCCCTGGTGCATATCGTCGAGCCGATGGCCATGGCCTTTGGCGGCGACGTGCCGATGGACCTTTCCCAGTTGCAACAGCAACAGTTCGATCAGGCCAAGGAGCGCCTTGAGCGATTGATCCTGAAATACCCGGAGCTCTCCAAGGAATACAGCCACTTGACCTACGGCCAGCCGCGACAGGAGATTCACCATCTCGCCAAGGAGCAAACGTGCGACCTGATCGTGGTGGGCAGTCATGGCCGGCATGGCCTGGCACTGTTGCTCGGCTCCACTGCCAATGACGTGCTGCACGGCGCGCCTTGCGATGTACTTGCCGTGCGCCTGCAAAAAAGCTGACAACAAGCAACAATAAACCCCTTACGAAAAGCCCGGCATTCACACGAGTGAAGCCGGGCTTTTTTATAGCCGGATCAATCAGGCATCCAGTTCGGCCCAGCGCTCGACCATCACGTCGAGTTCAGCCTGTAACTGCTCAAGCTGAGCGATCACTGCAGCCGTCTCGGCAGGAGGACGCTGATAGAAGCCGGCGTCCGCCATCTGCGCTTCAACCACCGCGATCTGCTGCTCCATGGCTTCGATCTGGCCAGGCAAGGCTTCCAGCTCACGCTGCAACTTGTAGCTGAGTTTCTTTTTCGCCACCGGCGCTGGCGTTTCCACTGCAGCAACTGGCGCAGGTTCGGCCGTCACGACAGCCGAGTTCAGGTCGGCCTTGCCGGACTTGCTCTCGGTCACACCCAGCAGGCGCGGCGAGCCGCCCTGACGCAGCCAGTCCTGATAACCACCGACGTATTCGCGAACCTTGCCTTCACCTTCGAAGACCAGGGTGCTGGTGACCACGTTGTCGAGGAATGCCCGGTCGTGGCTGACCATCAGCACAGTGCCGTTGAAGGTCAGCAAGACCTCTTCCAGCAGTTCGAGGGTTTCCACGTCGAGGTCGTTGGTCGGTTCGTCGAGCACCAGCAGGTTCGCCGGTTTGCTGAACAGTTTGGCCAGCAGCAGACGCGCACGCTCACCACCGGACAACGCCTTGACCGGCGTGCGGGCACGCTGCGGGCTGAACAGGAAGTCGCCAAGGTAGCTCAGCACGTGACGGCTCTGGCCATCGATATCGATGAAGTCGCGACCTTCAGCGACGTTGTCGATCACGGTCTTTTCCAGGTCCAACTGATGGCGCAACTGGTCGAAATAGGCCACGTCGATGCGCGTCCCCTCTTCCACTGTGCCGCTGGTCGGTTGCAGACCGTTGAGCATCAGCTTCAACAGCGTGGTCTTGCCGGTACCGTTGGCGCCGAGCAGACCGATGCGGTCGCCGCGCTGCAGGACCATCGAGAAATCCTTGATCAGGAACGGGCCGCCCGGGTGAGCGAAACTCACGTTCTCGAGCACCATCACCTGCTTGCCGGACTTGTCGGCGGTATCGAGCTGAATGTTGGCCTTGCCGGTACGCTCACGACGCTCGCTACGCTCGACGCGCAGGGCTTTCAGTGCACGGACACGGCCTTCGTTACGGGTGCGACGCGCCTTGATGCCCTGGCGGATCCAGACTTCTTCCTGGGCCAGTTTTTTATCGAACAGCGCGTTGGCGGTTTCTTCAGCGGCCAGTGTGGCCTCTTTGTGCACGAGGAAGCTGGCGTAATCGCCGTTCCAGTCGATCAAGCCGCCGCGATCCAGTTCCAGGATACGGGTTGCAAGGTTCTGCAGGAATGAACGGTCGTGCGTGATGAACAGTACGGCGCCCTGGAAATCCTTCAGCGCTTCTTCAAGCCAGGCGATGGCACCGATGTCCAGGTGGTTGGTCGGTTCGTCGAGCAGCAGCAGGTCCGGTTCGGAAACCAGCGCCTGAGCCAACAGGACGCGACGACGCCAGCCGCCGGACAATTCGGCGAGGGTCTTGTCGGCAGGCAACTGCAGACGGCTCAAGGTGCTGTCGACCAGTTGCTGCAAGCGCCAGCCATCTCGGGCTTCGAGGTCGTGCTGGACGTGCATCAGCTTGTCCAGATCGGCGTCAGTGACGATGTTCTGGCTCAGATGGTGATATTCGGCAAGCAACGCACCAACGCCGTCGAGGCCTTCGGCGACCACGTCGAACACGGTCCGCTCGTCGGCTACCGGCAATTCTTGCGGCAATTCACCAATCTTGAGGCCAGGTGCGCGCCAAACGGAGCCATCGTCGGGCTTCTGGTCGCCCTTGACGAGCTTCATCATGCTGGACTTGCCAGTGCCGTTGCGGCCGATGATGCACACCCGCTCACCACGGGCGATCTGCCAGGACACCTTGTCCAACAACGGCATAGCGCCGAAAGCAAGGGACACATCGCTGAATTTGAGCAGGGTCATGAGCTTCTCCAAAAACCGGGCGCGCATTCTACCTGACTTGAGGCTACAGAAGGCCGGCAATTTCAATGTCGAAGCACTCTGCACAACAATTGTTGCGAACTTATGCTGGCATGTCGGCAAAGCTTTCACCCGCTGCTGGCAAAAGGCTAAGCTACATATAATTAGGTGCCGGTCTTACCAGCACTTGTCATGATTTTTCTGCCCGGATGTCTCATGCGCAGTCGCCTTTTCAGTCTTTTTTCGTGTTTGCTTCTTACAGCCGCTGCCGTTCAATCCGCCCAGGCGGTAGACCTGTCTACCCAACGCCAGTATTACGACGAAGCCAAGCGTGCCTTGGCCAAGGGCGATTCCGGCCCCTATTTCCGTTATAGCCAGGCGCTCAGCGATTATCCGCTGACCCCCTACCTGGCTTATGACGAACTGACCGCGCGGCTGAAAACCGCAAACAATGCCGAAATCGAGAACTTCCTCGCCGAACATGGTGACCTGCCTCAAGCCAACTGGATGAAATTGCGCTGGTTGCGCTGGCTGGCCGAACGCGGCGATTGGGAAACGTTCGTCAAATATTATGACCCCAAGCTCAATTTCACCGAACTGGACTGCCTGAACGCGCAGTATCAGATCAGCCATAACCGTAAGACCGAAGGTTACGCCAACGCCGACAAACTCTGGCTGAGCGGCAAAACCCGCCCCGAGGCATGCGATGCAGTGTTCGGCATGTGGGCCGCCGATGGTCAACTGACTGAACAGAAACGCTGGGAACGCACCAAGCTCGCCGCCCAGGCCGGCAACTACCCGCTGGCCAACAGCCTGATCAATGGCCTGACGACCCTCGCCCCGCGCGGTCGCCTGCTGGTGGATGTGGCGCAGAAACCCGAACTGCTGAATCAGCCGTCGCGCTTTACCCCGGCCGATGAGCCGATGTCCGACATCGTCAGCCTTGGCCTGCGCCGCCTGGCCCGTCAGGATCCGGACAGGGCCATGGCCCTGCTCGACGGCTACGCCAGCAGCATGCACTTCTCCCGGGACGAAAAAGTCGCGATCGCCCGGGAAATCGGGCTGACCCTCGCTCGACGTTTCGACAGTCGCGCGCTGGACGTGATGACCAAATACGACCCGGAGCTGCGGGACAACACCGTTTCGGAATGGCGCTTGCGCCTGCTGTTGCGTCTGGCCCGTTGGGACGACGCCTATCAGTTGACCCGCCGCCTGCCTCAGGACCTGGCCACCACCAACCGCTGGCGTTATTGGCAGGCTCGCACCCTGGAGTTGGCGCAGCCACAGAATCCGCAAGCGCAAACGCTTTACAAGGGCCTGGCTCGCGAACGCGACTTCTACGGCTTCCTGGCGGCCGATCGCTCGCAGTCTCCCTATTCGCTGATCAACAAACCGCTGATGCTCAGCCAGGCGCTGATCAACAAGGTACGCAATACCCCCGGTGTGCGCCGCGCGCTGGAGTTCCATGCACGCGGGCAGATCGTCGACGGCCGACGCGAGTGGTACCACGTCAGCCGGCACTTCAGCCGTGATGAAATGGTTGCCCAGGCGAAACTGGCTTACGACCTGAAGTGGTATTTCCCGGCGATCCGCACCATCAGTCAGGCGCAGTACTGGGACGACCTGGACATCCGCTTCCCGATGGCTCACCGCGATACCCTGGTGCGTGAAGCCAAGGTCCGTGGCCTGCACTCGAGCTGGGTGTTCGCGATCACTCGTCAGGAAAGCGCCTTCATGGACGACGCCCGTTCCGGCGTTGGCGCCAGCGGCCTGATGCAACTGATGCCCGGCACCGCCAAGGAAACCGCGCGCAAGTTCAGCATTCCCCTGGCCTCGCCGCAGCAAGTGCTCGATCCGGACAAGAATATCCAGCTCGGCGCCGCTTATCTGAGCCAGGTCCATAGCCAGTTCAACGGCAACCGCGTGCTCGCCTCCGCTGCCTACAACGCCGGCCCCGGCCGCGTGCGTCAATGGCTGCGCGGCGCCGACCACCTGAGCTTCGATGTGTGGGTGGAAAGCATCCCGTTCGACGAAACCCGCCAGTACGTGCAGAACGTGCTGTCGTATTCGGTGATCTACGGCCAGAAGCTCAATTCACCGCAGCCGCTGGTGGATTGGCATGAACGTTACTTTGACGATCAATGAGCCTGCTTTGAAACGCTGACAAAAATGCCCGCATCGATTGATGCGGGCTTTTTTTATGGTGCTCGACTTGGTCGGTTACTTATTCGGTTACTTGGTCGGTTGGGGCATGGAGCCCATCACTAAACTGCAACGCAGCCAATCGCGCATACAACGCATTGCTCGCAATCAACTCCTGATGCGTCCCCACCGCCACCAGTTTCCCTTGGTCCATCACCGCGATTCGGTCAGCGTTTTTCACTGTCGCCAGTCGATGGGCGATGACCAGTGTGGTGCGGTTTTTCATCAGGCTGGGCAGGGCTTGCTGGATCAGGTGCTCGCTCTGGGCGTCGAGGGCGCTGGTGGCTTCGTCGAGCAACAGGATCGGCGCGTCCACCAGCAGCGCCCGGGCGATCGCCAGGCGTTGGCGTTGACCGCCGGACAAACCGAGACCCGCGTCGCCGAGGTGGGTCTGGTAGCCGTTGGGCATTTGCTCGATGAAGTCGTGGGCGTAGGCAATTTTGGCGGCTTCCTGGACTTGGGCCAAAGTCGCCGTCGGGTGGCCGTAGCGAATGTTCTCTTCGATGCTGCCGAAGAACAGCGCCGGGGTTTGCGAGACGAGGGCGAAGCAGCGACGCAGGTCCAGAGGGTCGAGTTGGGTCAGCGGCACACCGTCCAGCAGGATGCGTCCTTCAGCGGGGTCGTAAAAGCGCAACAGCAGGTCATACACCGTCGATTTGCCGGCACCTGACGGCCCGACCAGAGCGAGGGTTTCGCCGGCATTGATCGTCAGACTCAAACCATCGACGGCATAGCTCTCAGGACGCGACGGGTAGGAAAAGCGCACATCTTGCAGCACCAGATCGCCCTTCACCCGTTCAGGCAGGGTCACCAGCCCATGGGTCGGTGGCTGGATGATGTTTTCCGAACGCAACAGCTCGGCAATCCGCTCCGCAGCCCCTGCTGCTCGCTGCAGTTCGCCGATCACTTCACTCAATGTGCCGAAGGCGCCACCGACGATCAGGCTGTAAAAGACGAACGCTGCCAACTCACCCGCGGAAATCCGCCCGGCAATGACGTCCATTCCGCCGACCCAGAGCATCACCCCGACCGCGCCCAACACCAGCAGGATCACCAGGGTGATCAACCAGGCTCGCTGGAAAATGCGTTTGCGGGCGGTATTGAAAGCCTCTTCCACGGTCGCGGCAAAACGCTGCTCGTCCTGCACCTGATGGTTGTAGGCCTGCACGGTTTTGATCTGACTCAGGGTTTCGGACACATAACTGCCGATATCGGCAACCCGATCCTGGCTCTGGCGCGACAGGGTGCGTACCCGGCGGCCAAAAATCAGGATCGGCGCGACCACCAACGGCAATGCGACCACTACGATGCTGGTCAGCTTGGGGTTGGTGATAAACAACAAGACAATCCCGCCGATCACCATCAGCCCGTTGCGCAGGAACAGCGATAGCGAAGAGCCGATCACCGATTGCAGCAGCGTGGTGTCGGCAGTCAGTCGTGACTGGATCTCGGAGCTGCGGTTGTCTTCATAAAAACCCGGATGCAGATAGACCAGGTGGTTGAACACCCGACGGCGAATGTCCGCGACAACGCGCTCGCCAATCCACGACACCAGGTAAAAGCGCACAAAGGTGCCGATCGCCAGACCGATCACCAGCAACATGAACAGGCCGATGGATTGATTGAGCAAATGCGTCGACTGGGTCATGAAACCCTGATCCACCAATAGGCGAATCCCCTGCCCCATGGACAAGGTGATGCCGGCAGTGACAATCAACGCCAGCAAGGCGCCGAAGGCCGGCCAGCGATAAGGCGTGATGAAACGGCTGGCCAGGCGAATGGCGCGGCGGTGACGGGCAGAAAGCATGAAGATCATCCGAAGGCGTAACCCATGGTTTGACCCGATCAAGCCTACACTGCTCAATCGGATTGAACGCTGTAAATCACAATGAGTCGGGTTAATTATGACCGCCTAGACTAGTGGCTAGAGAATATTGGTCTAAAGTCCGGGTGGAAACATCAGGGTATTTCTGATGGACTGAAGAGGCCGACCTGAAAGATCGCAGGGAATTGTCACAGCCCGGTCACCTGGCGGTTTTACAGTAAGCGCACAACCTGATGAGGAGACAGGCCATGTCCTTGCAAAACAGCAGCGATGACAAGATTCAAGTGATCCGCACACAGCCAGACCAGTCTCTGGGTTGCTCGATTATCGATGAGGATGGGCGTGAAGTACCGATCACTGAAAGCATGATCCAGGACGCTTGTCGCGAACTGGAAAAGCGATTGGTCAAGCCTGCCGAACAAAAGTGATATAGCCACCGTCTTCTTGACCCGGCCCTGTTGGCCGGGTTTTTTATGGGTGCCTGTTTTGTGTGGCTTTTGTAGGGATCCGGTCAGTTTGCTAGGCCGAGGTTGCGCCTAAGGCCGCCACGATCTGCTGCAACGCCGGCGAATCCCCTTCAATTCGCACTTTCAACCCATCGATCTCACGCCGCAGCGGGTAATGCTTGCGCAGCCCATCGAACGCCGCACGCTGTTCACTCACATTGCCTACGAGGCTGCGACGGAAATCCGCGTCATCACGGCGCGGGTCGTACACGCCACGGCACAACATCGCCAGCGCCCAGGCCGGATCGGTATCAGTATTCAACGTAACAGCCGACAGCCATGGCGCTGGCAGCAAATCGTTCAGGCTGACCTGTTCCGGTTGCCCAAGAAATTTGCAAAACGCCTGATAGATCTGCGCCGTCCCGCGCTGTTTGCCGTCGAGGCTGTAGCCGGCAATGTGCGGCGTCGCGATGACACACAACTCCGCCAGCGCTACATCGACTTCAGGCTCAGCCTCCCAGACATCCAGCACCGCTTGCAGATCTTCACGTTGCAACAGCACCTGACGCAGGGCGGCGTTGTCGATCACCGGGCCACGACTTGCGTTGATCAGCCAGGTGCCGGGTTTGAGTTGGTTCAAACGGTTTTTATCGAACAGATGCCAGGTTGCCTGAGGGCCTTGCTTGTCCAGCGGCGTATGCAGGCTGATGACATCGCATTGCTCGATGATCTGCTCGAGACTGACGTAATCGCCCCCTTCAGCGGCTTGCCGTGGCGGATCGCAAACCAGCACATTCCAGCCCAGGCCTTGCAGAACCTTGACCAGCCGCCCGCCCACCTCGCCGGCGCCGACCACGCCGTAAGTGCGCTGAGCCAGGTCGACCCTGCTGCGCAGCCCAGCGGGAGCAAGCTCCCTCGCCACAGGGAGTGGGGGATGCCTGTAAAACCGATTACAAATCCGCAACACAGGATTTTTCCTGACCATTGCGTCAAGGCGTAGAATGCGCCGCCTCGCGCATCAAAATCCTTTGGACGTTTCGCCTTGAATTCCGTGACTGACCCCACCGCCGCTATTTCCCTCAACCGCCCGGCCCGGGTTCGCCTGGAGCTGAAAAACCTGCTCGGCCTGGCGTTGCCGATCATGATCGCGCAACTGGCGACCACCGCCATGGGCTTCGTCGATGCGGTGATGGCGGGACGGGTCGGGCCTCGCGATCTTGCGGCCGTCGCGCTGGGCAACTCGATCTGGGTGCCGGTGTTTCTGTTGATGACCGGTACGCTGCTGGCCACCACCCCGAAAGTCGCTCAGCGCTTCGGTGCCGGCACTCACAGCGAGATTGGCCCGATCGTGCGTCAGGCCTTGTGGTTGGCGCTGGTGGTGGGTTTGATGGCGACCGGCCTACTGTTCAGCGCCGAACCGATCCTGCATTTCATGAAGGTCGATCCCGAGCTGATCGGCCCGTGCATGCAGTACCTGCACGGCATCGCCAGCGGCCTGCCCGCCGTCGCGTTCTATCACGTATTGCGCTGTTTCAGTGATGGCCTGGGTCGCACGCGTCCGGCCATGGTCCTTGGTTTGTGCGGGCTCGCGCTGAATATTCCGCTCAATTACATTTTCATCTATGGCCACTTTGGTGTGCCGGCGATGGGCGGTGTCGGCTGCGGCTGGGCCACGGCAATCGTGATGTGGGTGATGGCGCTGGGGATGGCCGGCTGGGAACGGTGGGCGCCGGCCTATCAGTCGAGCCAGTTGTTCAGCCGACTCGACTGGCCCCAGTGGGCGGTGATCAAACGCTTGCTGGGCATCGGCCTGCCGATCGGCATCGCCGTTTTCGCCGAGTCGAGCATCTTTGCGGTGATCGCCCTGCTGATCGGCAGCCTCGGCGCCACTGTGGTCGCCGGGCACCAGATCGCCCTGAATTTCAGCTCACTGGTGTTCATGATCCCCTACTCCCTGGGCATGGCCGTGACCGTGCGGGTCGGCCAGGCACTGGGCCGCGAAGAACCACGCGAAGCACGCTTCGCCGCCGGAGTCGGCATGGGCACGGCACTGGCTTATGCGTGTATTTCCGCAAGCATGATGCTGTTGCTGCGTGAACCCATCGCCGCGATCTACACCGCCGACCCGACGGTGATTCACGTGGCCGCGATGCTGATTGTGTACTCGGCGCTGTTCCAGTTTTCCGATGCGATCCAGGTGACGGCGGCCGGTGCACTGCGCGGCTATCAAGACACGCGAGTGACGATGATCCTGACGCTGTTCGCTTATTGGGGCATCGGTTTGCCGGTGGGTTACGCCTTGGGCCTGACCGATTGGTTCGGCGCGCCGAGCGGCCCGAGCGGGCTGTGGCAGGGTTTGATCGTCGGTTTGAGTTGCGCGGCGCTGATGCTGTCGATCCGCCTGGCGCGCAGCGCACGCAAGCGGATCCGCACCAGCCGTTCGGCCGGTTAAGCGAGCGCAAAAAAAGGGCCTGCACATGCAGGCCTTTTTTGTGCCCGTTAAGCGAGCTTCTTGCGGATCCAGTACAGGTAGGTGCCTGCCTCTTCGTGCTGCGCCACCAACTCGTGGTCGAGGAACACGCAGAACTTGGGAATGTCGCGACGGGTCGACGGGTCAGTGGCGATCACCTTCAGCAGGCCGCCAGGCACCAGGTCACGGATGTGCTGGTGCAGCATCATCACCGGTTCCGGGCAATTGAGGCCGGTGGCATCGAGGGTGCCGTCAAC
>NZ_JBFTMK010000103.1:0-11696 GCF_056396965.1 Pseudomonas sp. 05N434 | reverse complement strand
GGCTTACGAGGTATGGCGGTTAGAGGATTTTTGATTCTCTGGCCGCTGCAATGAGAAACCCGCTGATTCTTCAGCGGGTTTTTTATTGCTCGGGATTTAACCTCTGACCTGATCCGTGATCTTCTGATCTATTTTTTCGAAGCCGACCGAAGGTAGCAGCCAGAACACACTTGATCATTCCCACGCTCTGCGTGGGAGTGATCATTATGGGGGGAAGTTACGGGCGGATTTCGATCATCGTGCCGTCCGGTACCAGGCCCCAGACTTCACGCATGTCCATGTTGCGCATGGCGATGCAGCCATCGGTCCAGTCCAGCGTGTGGAACAAGTCTTCCGGATTGTCTTCGGTGTCCGGGGTACCGTGGATCATGATCATGCCGCCAGGCTCGACGCCTTCGCGCCGGGCGCGGGCGGAGTCGCTGATGTTGGGGTAGGAGATGTGCATCGCCAGGTTGAAACGTTCGCTGGTCTTGCGCCAGTCCAGCCAGTAAAGGCCTTCGGGGGTGCGTTTATCACCTTCCATCAGTTTTGGGCCGATGGGGCGTTTGCCCAGGGAAATGCGATAGGTCTTGAACGGCTTGCCGTCGTTGATCAACTGCAACTGATGGGCAGATTTGAGAACCAGAACTTTTTCGATGACTTTGCCGTCCGGGGCGGCTGCTTAGATGATGGCAGGCTGAGCGAGTGGCGGGATCGATTCGGACCGCACGGGGTAGACCTCGGCCCGCCGGTCAGCGAAGAAGCATTCTAATGTACGGCCCACCGTGCGGAAAGCCAGTTCGCCCCAAGGAATATCGGCCTCTTCGAACAGCTGCACTTCCAGGCTCTCGGGGCCTGCGCGAAAATCCAGATCCACAAGCTCGGCGCGAAAGAACACATGCACCTGACTGATGTGCGGCACATCGATCAGCGTATAGATGCTCAGGTTGCGTACCCGGGCGCAAGCTTCTTCGGCGGTCTCGCGAATGGCGGCCTGTTCGATGGTCTCACCGTTTTCCATGAAACCGGCGGGCAGGGTCCAATAACCGAGCCGTGGCTCGATGGCGCGACGGCACAGCAATACCTTCGAACCCCAGGTCGGCACGCAACCGGCGACGATATTGGGGTTCTGGTAATGAATGGTATGACAGCTGTCGCAGACAAAACGCAGGCGCGAATCGCCTTCGGGAATGCGCTGGGTTACCGGGTTGCCGCATTGACTGCAATATTTCATGCTTGGGTTCCTGAATGCTGCGCCTATCTTGGCGTGCAGCGGTGTCGGTCGGCAAGTTGTCGTTTCGCGACATGAGGCTTTTCGGGGGTTGGGCGGCCGGTGCGATTGGTGCATGATGCAGGGTAAGGCACAGATCGAGAAGACTCATGCTGGACGAGCTACTGCACCGGGTAAGCAATCACACACCGCGTACGCTGGAAACCGACCAACGTTTCCCCGAAGCCGCGGTATTGGTGCCCATCACGCGCAGTGACGAACCTGAACTGGTCCTGACCCTTCGCGCCAGCGGGCTCTCGACCCATGGCGGTGAAGTCGCTTTTCCCGGCGGTCGACGCGACCCTGAAGACCCTGATCTGATCTTTACCGCTCTGCGCGAGGCCGAAGAAGAAATCGGCCTGCCGCCGGGGCTGGTCGAAGTGATCRGCCCACTGAGCCCGCTGATCTCCCTGCACGGCATCAAGGTCACGCCCTATGTCGGCGTGATTCCGGATTTCGTCGAATACCTGGCCAACGATGCCGAGATCGCCGCAGTGTTCAGCGTGCCTCTGGAATTCTTCCGCAAGGACCCGCGCGAGCACACCCACCGCATCGACTATCAGGGCCACAGTTGGTACGTGCCGAGCTATCGTTATGGCGAGTACAAGATCTGGGGGTTGACGGCGATCATGATCGTCGAGTTGATCAACCTGCTCTATGACGCGAAAATCAGCCTGCATCAACCGCCCAAGAGTTTTATCAACACCTGAAGCCATCGCTCGTATGGCGTGAATCCTGCTTTTCGCTAGTGAGCCAGCCTGGTCGTGAGGACAACAAGATGAAATACCGCCTGGGCGACGCCCGCGTCGAGACCCACCCGCAGAGCTGGGTCGCACCCAATGCCGTGCTGGTGGGCAAGGTCAAACTGGAAGAGGGCGCCAACGTCTGGTTCAACGCCGTGTTGCGTGGCGACAACGAATTGATCCTGATCGGCAAGAACAGCAACGTGCAGGACGGCACCGTGATGCACACCGACATGGGCTATCCGCTGACCATCGGTACCGGCGTGACCATCGGTCACAATGCCATGCTCCACGGCTGCACGGTGGGCGATTACAGTCTGATCGGCATCAACGCAGTGATCCTCAACGGCGCGAAAATCGGCAAGAACTGCATCATCGGCGCCAACTCGCTGATCGGTGAAGGCAAGGAAATTCCGGACGGCTCGCTGGTAATGGGCTCGCCGGGCAAGGTGGTACGCGAACTGACCGAGCCGCAGAAGAAGATGCTCGAAGCCAGCGCCGCGCACTATGTGCACAACTCGCAGCGTTATGCCCGCGATCTGGTCGAGCAGGAACAATGAGCACACCTGAACGTGAGCGACCGGTCCCGTCGCCGTGCGTGAACATTTGTGCGCTGGATGAGGATGACATTTGCACCGGGTGTCAACGCACGGTGGAAGAGATCACCCGCTGGAGCCGGATGGACAACGAGGAGCGGCGCAAGGTGCTGGGGTTGTGTCATGAGCGGGCGAAGTCGAGTGGGCTGATCTGGATGTTGCCTTCCAAATCCGATTCCTGATTTTTTGTGGTAGCGCGGCTTTTGTGGCGAGGGGGCTTGCCCCCGTTGCGTTGCGAAGCGGCGCTAAACCTGCGACTTCATTCTTTCAGGCGTACGGCGTTTGCTGATTTCACGACTGCTGCGCAGCCGAACGGGGGCAAGCCCCCTCGCCACAGGTTATCTGTGCGCTGAAGATGAAGTACCCTGTGCACAAAATTGACAGGTATCTCCCGTCCATGCTCTTCCTGATCGCCTACATCAGCAGCGTCGTGCTGATCAATTACGCCTTTTCCACCGCCCCGCACCTGGACATCATCTGGTCGGCCTGGGGTGGCCTGGTGTTCGTGCTGCGCGACATGGTGCAAACCCGCTTCGGCCATGGCGCGATCGCGGCGATGCTGGTGGCGCTGGGGCTGTCTTACGTTACCTCCGATCCCTCAATTGCTCTCGCCAGTGCCACGGCGTTCGCCGTGTCCGAGTGCATCGACTGGCTGGTGTTCAGCCTCACCAAGCGCCCGTTGCACGATCGCCTGTGGATAAGTTCGGCCCTGAGCATCCCGCTGGACACCTTCATCTTCTTCGGCATGATCGATGCGCTCACACCGGGCGTGATCTTCACTGCGCTGGGTTCGAAGTTCGCGGGCGTCACCGTGGTCTGGTTGGCCATGGCATGGCGCCTGCGCAAACAGGCTGTCGTCAGCTGAAGCCAAACCCTCAGGTTCATGTAAAATGCCGCGCTTTCTCCCCATGGGAAGCGCGCTTCCCTCGATGATCCGCTCCTTTGAGGACCTGAGATGACCCGTATCGGAACTCCATTGTCGCCAACCGCGACCCGCGTATTGATGTGTGGCTGTGGTGAGTTGGGCAAGGAAGTGGTGATCGAGCTGCAACGCCTGGGCGTTGAAGTGATTGCCGTGGATCGCTACGCCAATGCGCCGGCCATGCAAGTCGCCCATCGCAGCCATGTGATCAATATGCTCGACGGTGCCGCCCTGCGTGCGGTGATCGAAGCCGAGAAACCGCACTTCATCGTGCCGGAAATCGAAGCCATCGCCACCGCGACCCTGGTGGAGCTGGAGTCCGAAGGCTTCACCGTGATCCCGACTGCCCGCGCCGCACAGTTGACCATGAACCGCGAAGGCATCCGTCGCCTGGCCGCTGAAGAGCTGGACCTGCCGACATCGCCGTACCACTTCGCCGACACCTTCGAGGACTACCGCAAGGCAGTCGAAGACCTGGGCTTCCCGTGCGTGGTCAAACCGGTCATGAGTTCCTCGGGCAAGGGCCAGAGCCTGCTGCGCAGCGTCGATGACGTGCAGAAAGCCTGGGATTACGCTCAAGAAGGCGGCCGCGCCGGTAAAGGTCGCGTGATCATCGAAGGCTTCATCGACTTCGACTACGAAATCACTCTGCTGACTGTGCGTCACGTCGGCGGCACTACGTTCTGTGCGCCTGTCGGTCACCGTCAGGAGAAGGGCGACTACCAGGAATCCTGGCAGCCACAAGCCATGAGCCCGGTTGCTTTGGCCGAATCCGAGCGCGTCGCCAAAGCGGTCACCGAAGCCTTGGGCGGTCGTGGTCTGTTTGGCGTCGAGTTGTTCATCAAGGGTGATCAGGTGTGGTTCAGCGAAGTCTCGCCGCGCCCGCATGACACCGGTCTGGTGACCCTGATTTCCCAGGACCTGTCGCAGTTCGCACTGCACGCACGGGCGATCCTGGGCCTGCCGATTCCACTGATCCGTCAGTTCGGCCCATCGGCGTCGGCGGTGATTCTGGTGGAAGGGCAGTCGACTCAGACCGCTTTCGCCAACCTGGGTGCAGCGTTGAGCGAGYCGGATACTGCGTTGCGTCTGTTCGGCAAGCCTGAAGTCAATGGCCAGCGGCGGATGGGGGTTGCGTTGGCTCGCGACGAGTCTATCGAAGCTGCTCGTGCAAAAGCGACCCGTGCTGCTCAGGCTGTTGTAGTCGAGCTGTAAACCGAGGCGCGGCATTCGCGGGCAAGCCTCGCTCCTACAGGGATCACGTCAAGACGCAAGTGCGTTCGACAAATGACCCGTAGGAGCGAGGCTTGCCCGCGAAGCTTTTGGCTTCAGGCAACCCGATTCAAATCGTTATTGCGTGTCTCCTTCAGGCACAGCACTGCGATTAAGCTTAGTACTGCCGCCCCCGACACATACCCGCCGACATAACTCAAGCCACCCATCGCCACCAGTTTCTGCGCAAAGAACGGTGCCGCCGAGGCACCGACAATACCGCCCAGGTTGTAAGCCGCCGATGCGCCGGTATAGCGCACGTGGGTCGGAAACAGCTCCGGCAGCAGCGCGCCCATCGGCGCAAACGTCACGCCCATCAGAAACAGTTCTATGCACAGGAACAACGCCACGCCCCAGGTCGAGCCATGGGTCAGCAGCGGTTCCATCAAGAATCCGGACAGAATCGCCAGCACGCCGCCGATGATCAGCACCGGCTTACGCCCGAAACGGTCGCTGGCCCAGGCCGACAGCGGTGTTGCGGCCGCCATGAACAGCACCGCGAAACACAGCAGGGCGAGAAAGGTTTCCCGGGTGTAGCCAAGCGTCGACACACCGTAACTCAGCGAAAACACTGTCGAGATGTAAAACAGTGCATAGCACACCACCATCGACCCGGCGCCCAGCAGCATCGGTGCCCAGTATTGGCTGAACAGCTCGACCAGCGGAATCTTCACCCGCTCCTGGCGAGCCACGGCGTTGGCGAACACCGGGGTTTCGTGGAGCTTGAGGCGTACGTACAAGCCGACCATCACCAGCGCGGCACTGAGCAGGAACGGAATCCGCCAGCCCCACGAACGGAACTGCTCGTCGTTCAGGCTCATGGCCAGGGTCAGGAACAGGCCGTTGGCCGCCAGAAACCCGATCGATGGGCCGAGTTGTGGAAACATGCCGAACCAGGCGCGCTTGCCTTTGGGTGCGTTCTCCGTGGCCAGCAATGCGGCGCCGCCCCATTCGCCGCCCAGTCCCAGGCCTTGGCCGAAGCGCAGCACGCAAAGCAGGATCGGCGCCCAGGCGCCAATGCTGTCGTAACCCGGCAGTACGCCGATCAGCGTGGTGCACACGCCCATCAGCAGCAAGGACGCAACCAGTGTCGATTTGCGTCCGATGCGGTCACCAAAATGGCCGAACAACGCCGAACCCAGCGGCCGCGCAAGGAAAGCGATGCCGAAGGTGAGGAATGCCGACAGCATCTGCGCGGTGCCGGAGGTTTGTGGAAAGAACACCGGGCCGATCACCAATGCTGCGGCGGTGGCATAGACGTAGAAGTCGTAGAACTCGATGGCCGTGCCGATGAAACTCGCGGTAGCCACGCGGGTGGCGGAGTTCGTCGGTTGGGCAGGCGCGGTGTCGCTGAACGTTGTGCTGGTCGTCATGTCGTTATCCCTGACAGTCATGTGCCCCAGTGGAGCGAATTATTATGGTCGAATACCCAGGGATGTGGGTTGAGGATCGGTCGCTGTTCAAGGTAGGAACAGTCGCCGCAGTGGTACGGATGGTGTCGAAGATCTGGCCGGAACCTGCTGCATGCGGGGTAAGCATGTGGTTCGGTGGGAGGCTTGGGTAAGCCGGCTCGATTATAGGAAGGTGGCTAACTATCGAACAAGAGGGGCGGTTGTTTTAACCCGTTAACGGATAAACGCAGGCGCTGAGCTGGTATGCCAGATCAGCACGCGCGTGACGCGATTTTCTTCAGTCTCCAGAATCTCCAGCCGGTATCGTCCGATCTTCAGGCACACCGCGCTGTCCGGAATTGTCTCCAGCGCCTCGGTCACCAGGCCGTTGAGGGTTTTCGGACCATCGCTGGGCAAATGCCAGCCGAGGCTCTTGTTCAGTTCGCGGATGGACGCTGCGCCATCAATCACCAGTCGGCCATCGGCCTGCGGGTGAATGTGCGGGTTATCCAGGCTGTGCTGGCTTTCGAACTCTCCGACGATTTCTTCGAGAATATCTTCCAGGGTCACGATACCCAGTACTTCCCCGTACTCGTCGACCACCATGCCCAAGCGCCGCTGCTGCTTGTGGAAATTCAGCAATTGCAGTTGCAACGGTGTGCTTTCCGGCACGAAGTACGGTTCGTGACTGGCCGCCAGCAGCGCTTCCACAGTCAGGCTTGAATCCGGCAACAAATGACGGATCTGCCGGGTGTTGAGCACCGCTTCGACCTGGTTGATGTCGCTGTGGAATACCGGCAGGCGGGTGCGCCTGTTGTGGCGCAGTTGCTCGATGATTTCTTCGAGGGGGTCGTCCAGGTTGATCCCGTCGACGTCGCTGCGTGGCACCAGAATATCGTTGACCGTGATGTTATCCAGTGCGTGGATACCTGACAGTGGGCGATAAGCTGCATGTTCGTGATCGTCGTGCCGATCTGCCGGTGCCTCGTCTTCGCTTTGCTGCACCACGTTGATTTTGCGGGCGAATGGACGCATCAGCAGTTGGCTGATGCCATTAAGTAGCCATGCGGCGGGATAGACGATTTTCAGCGGTATGCCGAGCAGTGTGTTGCCCAAGGCCAGGACGGCATCCGGGTGGCGGGCGGCGAGGGCGCGTGGCAGATAGTCGGCGAACACCAGCAACATTGCGCCGGCACCGAGGCAGGCAATCCAGGGGCCGTTTTGCGCCCAGGTGAAAATCGCCAGCAAGGTGCTGATGACCACCACCAGCGCGCGGCACAAGGTGTTGCAGAGGATCAGGCTGTTGAGCGGGAAGCTCAGCTTGGCCACGGGTTTGTCGCTGGAACGCGAGGCCGTGCGCTGGGCCAGTAATTGCTGTTGCGCAACTTCGATGGCGGTAAACAGCCCCGACCATAAAATCAGCAGGGCCAGCACCGCGAGCATCGGTCCTATGGGCAAGTCGTCCATTAATGCCGCCCGTCAGATGTGCAGAATGTATTCGCGGACCAGTTTGCTGCCGAAATACGCCAGCATCAGCAGGCAGAAACCGGCAAGGGTCCAGCGGATGGCTTTGTGTCCGCGCCAGCCGAGACGGTTGCGCCCCCAGAGCAGCACGCTGAACACGATCCAGGCCAGGCACGCCAGCAGGGTTTTATGCACCAGGTGCTGGGCGAACAGGTTCTCGACGAACAGCCAGCCGGAAATCAGCGACAACGACAGCAGGCTCCAGCCGGCCCAGAGGAAACCGAACAGCAGGCTTTCCATGGTTTGCAGCGGCGGGAAGTTCTTGATCAGCCCGGACGGATGCTTGTGCTTGAGCTGATGGTCCTGAACCAGCAGCAGCAAGGCCTGGAACACCGCGATGGTGAACATGCCGTAAGCGAGGATCGACAAGAGAATGTGGGCGAGAATGCCTGGCTCTTCGTCGATGACCTGCACCGTGCCGGCGGGGGCGAACTGTGCCAGCAACACTGTTGCGGCGCCCAGCGGGAACAGCAATACAAGCAGGTTTTCCACTGGAATCCGTGAGCAGGCCAGCAGGGTCAGGGCGATGACCGCTGCGGCAATCAGGCTGGCGGCGCTGAAAAAGTCCAGGGCCAGGCCGACCGGAGTCAGCAGATAGCTGATCAGGCTGGCGCTGTGGGCCAGCACGGCCAGTACGCCGAGCGTGACCAGCAGGCGTTTGTTCGCCTTGGCACCGGTGGCCAGGCGAGTGCCTTGATAGAAGGTCGCAGCGGCATATAAGCAGGCGGCGGCGAGGGTGGTAAGCAAGCTGGGTGACAAGGGGAGCATAAATCCTGTTAGGCAGGCCCGAAAGGCGTTGAGTTTGGCATAGAACCCATACGGCACGAAAGACCATACAAGCTGACGGCGAGGTGTCCGCCAGACGCAGTCTTCGCTATAATCCGCGACCTGCCCACGCCGCAGGCTCGCCGAGCACATGTTGATTCCGGTCTGGGCCGCCATTATCCCGGTCTACACAGGGCCTGAAAGGATCGCGCAATGTTTGAAAACTTAACCGACCGTCTCTCGCAGACGCTGCGCCATGTCACCGGCAAGGCCAAGCTGACCGAAGACAACATCAAAGACACCCTGCGCGAAGTGCGCATGGCGTTGCTCGAAGCCGACGTCGCCTTGCCGGTGGTCAAAGACTTCGTCAATTCGGTGAAGGAGCGCGCTGTCGGCACCGAGGTGTCGCGCAGCCTGACGCCGGGCCAGGCCTTCGTGAAGATCGTCCAGGCCGAACTCGAAAGCCTGATGGGCGCGGCCAACGAAGATTTGAACCTGAGCGCCGTTCCACCGGCCGTGGTTCTGATGGCCGGTTTGCAGGGTGCGGGTAAAACCACCACCGCCGGCAAACTGGCGCGCTTCCTTAAAGAGCGCAAGAAGAAGTCGGTCATGGTCGTGTCCGCGGACGTTTACCGTCCGGCGGCGATCAAGCAGCTGGAAACCCTGGCCAACGACATCGGCGTGACGTTCTTCCCGTCCGACCTGAGCCAGAAGCCGGTTGACATCGCTCAAGCGGCTATTAAAGAAGCCAAGCTGAAATTCATCGACGTGGTCATCGTCGACACCGCCGGTCGTTTGCACATCGACGAAGAGATGATGGGCGAGATCAAGGCGCTGCACGCCGCGATCAATCCGGTCGAAACCCTGTTCGTGGTCGATGCCATGACCGGCCAGGACGCCGCCAACACGGCCAAGGCCTTCGGTGATGCATTGCCGCTGACCGGTGTGATCCTGACCAAGGTCGACGGTGATGCCCGTGGCGGTGCCGCACTGTCGGTACGTGCCATTACCGGCAAGCCGATCAAGTTCATCGGTATGGGCGAGAAGAGCGAAGCGCTCGAGCCGTTCCACCCTGAGCGTATCGCATCGCGCATCCTCGGCATGGGCGACGTGCTCAGCCTGATCGAACAGGCCGAAGCGACCCTCGACAAGGACAAGGCCGACAAGCTGGCCAAGAAGCTGAAGAAGGGCAAGGGCTTCGACCTCGAAGACTTCCGCGATCAGCTGCAACAGATGAAGAACATGGGCGGTCTCGGCGGCCTCATGGACAAACTGCCGAATATCGGTGGTGTGAACCTGGCGCAGATGGGCAATGCCCAGGGCGCGGCAGAGAAGCAATTCAAGCAGATGGAAGCCATCATCAATTCCATGACCCCGGCCGAGCGCCGCGACCCTGAGCTGATCAGTGGTTCGCGCAAGCGCCGGATCGCCATGGGTTCCGGCACCCAGGTGCAGGACATCGGTCGCTTGATCAAGCAGCACAAGCAGATGCAGAAGATGATGAAGAAATTCTCCGCGAAAGGCGGAATGGCCAAAATGATGCGCGGCATGGGCGGTATGTTGCCCGGCGGCGGCATGCCCAAGATGTAAAGAATTCGCGCAGGAGCTTGCTCCTGCGCCGACCCACACGGACGTGGGATCTCCAGCAAACCCGCACTTGGCGGGAGCTGACTGGCCATCTTCAGCGATGGCTCTATAGCAAATCTGGATGGCACGCCGATAGGCGCCGGAAAAAGACATTTGCAAAAGTCCGGATATTCCTTAGAATATGCGGCCTTTCGGGCACCTATGCCCGCTGTGCATTTAGATTTGCAGCACCGACTACAGGAACGATGTTCACATGCTAACAATCCGTCTTGCCCTTGGCGGCTCCAAAAAGCGCCCGTTTTACCACTTGACCGTAACCGACAGCCGCAACCCGCGTGACGGTTCGCACAAGGAACAGGTTGGTTTCTTCAACCCTGTTGCTCGTGGTCAAGAAGTTCGTCTGTCCGTGAACCAAGAGCGCGTAGCCTACTGGCTGAGCGTTGGTGCACAGCCTTCTGAGCGCGTTGCTCAGTTGTTGAAGGAATCTGCTAAGGCTGCGGCCTGAGCAATATGAACGCGACGCCAGCTGTTGCTGATGATTTGATCGTTATCGGCAAGATTTATTCTGTTCACGGCGTTCGCGGCGAAGTGAAGGTGTATTCCTTTACTGATCCGATTAAAAACCTGTTGGACTACAAAACCTGGACGCTCAGGCGCGAAGGCAGCGTAAAACAGGTCGAGCTGGTCAGCGGACGCGGGAACGACAAGTTCCTGGTCGCAAAGCTCAAGGGTCTTGATGATCGTGAAGAAGCTCGTCTTCTGGCTGGTTATGAGATCTGCGTGCCGCGCAACCTGTTCCCTGAATTGACCGATGGCGAGTACTACTGGTACCAGCTGGAAGGTCTGAAGGTCATCGATACTCACGGGCAATTGTTCGGGAAAATCGATCATCTTCTGGAAACCGGCGCCAATGATGTAATGGTGGTCAAGCCTTGCGCTGGCAGCCTGGATGATCGCGAACGCCTGTTGCCGTATACCGAGCAATGCGTGTTGGCCGTCGATCTGGCAGCGGGCGAGATGAAGGTGGAATGGGATGCGGACTTCTAAACGTGGCTAACCTGCGCGTAGAAGTGATCAGTTTGTTTCCCGAGATGTTCTCCGCCATCAGCGAGTACGGCATCACCAGTCGGGCGGTGAAACAGGGGTTGTTGCAGCTTACCTGTTGGAATCCGCGAGACTACACGACGGATCGACATCACACTGTGGATGATCGCCCATTTGGYGGTGGTCCGGGCATGGTGATGAAGATCAAGCCCCTGGAAGATGCTCTGGTTCAGGCCAAGGCAGCAGCCGGGGAGGCGGCGAAGGTAATTTACCTGTCCCCCCAAGGCCGTCAACTGACACAGTCGGCGGTGCGCGAGTTGGCGAATCTGGATGCATTGATCCTGATTGCCGGCCGCTATGAAGGCATTGACGAGCGTTTTATTGATGCTCATGTCGATGAAGAGTGGTCGATTGGCGACTATGTACTGTCTGGCGGCGAGCTGCCGGCGATGGTCCTGATCGATGCGGTTACACGACTGCTGCCTGGAGCTTTAGGGCATGCGGACTCCGCTGAGGAAGATTCCTTTACGGATGGTTTGCTGGATTGCCCGCACTACACCCGACCGGAGGTGTATGCGGATCAGCGTGTTCCCGACGTATTGC
>NZ_JBFTMK010000102.1:0-11070 GCF_056396965.1 Pseudomonas sp. 05N434 | reverse complement strand
GGCCACTTCCCAGCGGGTGTCTTCCGCGCGCACCACCATGATCACGCCGTCCACCAAAGTGCTGATGACCAGGGTGTCGACGGCCTCATACACCGCATCGCCGTCGATCACCACGAAGCGATACCGATCGCCCAGTTGCTCGAGCAACGGGCTCAGTTGTTCGCGGGTCAGGTGCTCGGTGCCGCGGATGTGCCGCCCGTTCGGCAGGATGTGGAAGGGCAGGCTGGAGACGGTCACCAGGCAGTCCTGCAGCAGCGGCGGGGAGTCGTTGAACAGCAGATCGCGAAAGCCGCGCTCTTTGCTCAACCCCAGCTGATGCGTGAGGTTGCTCGCCGACTGGCTGGCGTCCACCAGCAGCACTTGGCCGCTGCTCATTGACGCCAATTGGGTGGCCAGCGCCAGGGCACTGGTGGTGGTGCCCGTGCCTGCGTTGGCAGCGGTCAGAAAAAGGATCCGCAGATCCAGGTCGAGCACGGTCGAGGTCAGGTTGGACTCGCTCGGGCTGGCGATGGTCAGGCTGTTATTCGATGAACCGTCCATTTAACTCGCTCCGTGGCCGTTGAACACGATGAAGGGGGTTTTCAACAGAATCTTCAGATCAAGCAACAGGCTCTGCTCGGCGATGTACGTGAGGTCCAACTCAACGCGCTGGTCGAAGTCGATATTGCTGCGCCCGGAGATCTGCCACAGACCGGTCATGCCGGGGTAGATGCTCAGGCGTGCAAGGTGGCTGTCCTTGTAACGACGTGCATTGAACGAGGTGGGTCGTGGACCTACCAGGCGCATGTCGCCGCTCACCACATTGATCAGGTTGGGTAATTCATCGAGGCTGCTGCGCCGCAGGAAGCTGCCGATGGGCGTAATCCGCGGGTCGTTGTCGATCTTGAAGTCGATGGCGTCGGCGCCGTGCTTGTTCAGATGCCGCAGGGACTCCTTGAGCTCCTCGGCGTTGGCCACCATGGTGCGGAACTTGTACATGCCGAACATGCGGCCGCGGTAGCCGGTGCGTTGTTGCACGAACATCACCGGCCCCGGGCTGCTGAACTTGATCGCCAGTGCCAGCCCCAGCAGTACCGGGGAAATCAACAGCAAGATCACCAGTGCACCGAGGCAGGCGAGCACCCGATTGGTGCGCGACAGGGTCCAGGGCCGACCGCCGTTGCGGCCGGTCACCCAGCCGTGACCCTGCACGTGGATCGCCTTGTCGAGGCGCATCCGGTGCTCGGGATCCAGGCGATTATCATGCTGCATGTGATCGAGCAACATGCCTTTTTCATGTCCAGTCATAGAGTCCTCCGCTAAAGCCCGGCCATGAATGGCGARTGGGCGCTACGCAGTGGGTAGTAGTCACGGAACCAGGCGATGAATCGTCCGAGTCCTTCATCCAGCTCTATCCGTGGCTGGAAACCGGTGGCCAGTGCCAGATCGCTGGCATCGGCGCAGGTGTTGAGCACGTCGCCCGGTTGCAGGGGCAGCAACTCGACGAGGGCCTTTTGCCCCAGGTGCTTTTCCAGCAGTGCCAGGTAGTCCTTGAGCGCTACCGGCTGCTGTCCGCCAATGTTGTAAATGCGCCATGGCGCCATGCTGCTGGCCGGGTCCGGTTGCTCGCGGCTCCAGTCCGGTGCCGGCTGCGGCGCGCGTTCGACCAGGCGGGCGATGCTCTCGATGATGTCGTCGATGTAGGTGAAATCCCGCTGGTGCTGGCCGTAGTTGAACAGCTTCAACGGCTGCCCTTCGGCAATCGCCCGGGCGAACTGGATCGGCGACATGTCGGGTCGGCCCCAGGGGCCGTACACGGTGAAAAAACGCAAACCGGTGCAGGGAATGCCGAACAGATGGCTGTAGCTGTGGGCCATCGACTCGTTGGCTTTTTTGGTCGCGGCGTACAGCGACAACGGATGGTCGACGTTGTCTTTGACTGAATATGGCGTGTGCTGGTTGGCGCCGTACACCGAACTGGACGAGGCATAGATCAAGTGCCTGACCGGGTGGTGACGGCAGCTTTCGAGAATGTTGAGGAACCCGCTCAGATTGCTGTCGAGGTAGGCCCGAGGATTTTCCAGGGAGTAACGCACCCCGGCCTGCGCCGCGAGGTGAATCACCACTTGCGGTTGTTCACACTCAAACAGTGCGTCGAGGGCCTCGGCATCGGCCAGGTCGACTTTTGCGAGGGGGAAATCGCCGACCTGCTCGCGTACCCAATCCACGCGGTCATGTTTGAGTTGCGGGTCGTAGTAGTCATTGAAGTTGTCCAGCCCGCACACCTGATGCCCGTCGCTCAAAAGCCGCAACACACAATGGGCACCAATGAAGCCGGCGGCTCCAGTGACGAGTATCTTCATGATCGTGGCGCCTCTGGAGCTGCCAATGCCGCAGCTTGGATGAGGCCGACGCAACACGTACCCAATACGTTCACGTCCATATTGGCGTGCCTCGTAAGACGGTGGATGTAACTGAAATGAGACTGTCAAAAGGGGTATAGCCCAGCCTTGGGAAAGCGTGTCAGCAAAATGACGGGTAGCGCGGGCTGGAAACCCTGATTTCATGGGCTATTTGGTATCAAGTGCTTGCCGTTGCTGGATTTGTCGCGGTTTTGAGGGGTTTCAAGAAAACGATAAACGGTCGAAAGGCCTGTATTACAAGGGTTACAGGCGTTTTGAAGCGTCAGATTTGAGTTAATGTTTTTTTGACGCTTTTGGCAAAAAACCGGCATTTCTTGCGCTTTCATGGCTCGGTGCTAGTGTCAGAAAATGGCTGATAATCATTGGTTTCCATTTGCCAATGGCAGCCATGGAGGTACTGCATCCACCATGATCCGATACTTCAAGGAACTGTTGCTGGTTCTGTATTTACTCAAAAGCTACGACTATTACCTCGATCGTCTCGAGGCATTGGGCATCGGTTTGCCGATGTTGCTGTATGGCGGGATGTTCGTTGTGCTGACGATCGCGCTGTTCATGACCGCCTATATTCGTCAGACACTGGTCCGTCATTTGTTTGCGTTGGCGCTGTTTGGCTCGGCGATTTTCTTTGACGTGTATACGCACGTGACCGCCAGTTACCTGACCTACAGCAGCTTTGTGTCGCTGGTGTATTCCGGTGGGTTCATTCAGGAAGCGGCTTACCAGTACCGCGATGCGATCATCAGTGCGACGGTCAGTGGCTTGTTGCTGCTGTTGGGTATCGGGCTCAAGCCGCGTCGACGGTTGCCGTTGCCGGGGGCGTTGTTGGCGGCGGCACCGGTGCTCGGCGTGCTGCTGCTCAGTGTCGTGCTGTTCGTGCGGGCCGGCGAGGGCGCCCGTGGCTTGCCGATCATGTACACGCCGTTGGCCTATCTGAATCTGTTTACCTATGAAGCGCTGCACAACGTTGTCGGCCCGCGCGAGCCGGTGAGCCTGGCGCGCATCGATCGGCCGGTGGGTTACGACATCGTACTGATCATCGACGAGAGCATTTCCGGTAATTACCTGGACATCAACACGCCATTCGGTGTGCACAGCAACCTCAAGGAAGCACACCCGGGCGTGGACATCTTCAATTACGGCTACGCCGCGTCCATCGCCAATTGCAGCGCCGACACCAACGTCACGTTGCGCTATGGCGGCACCCGTGGCGATTACATGCGGATCAACACCACACTGCCGTCGATCTGGCAGTACGCGAAAAAAGCCGGGCTGCGCACGGTTTACATCGATGCCCAGCGCACGGGCGGCAACTTGCAGAACCTGATGAGCAATGCCGAGAAGCAGGACATCGACGAGTTCGTGCAATTCGACCAGACCAGCGTGCGTGAGCGAGACATGGCTGCGGCGGCCAAGCTGATCGATCTGCTCAACGACGGCATACCGGAGCTGGTGGTGATCAACAAGGTCGGCGCGCATTTCCCGGTACACGACAAATACCCGGACGCGTTTATGGCGTATCGCCCGACCTTGCCTCGGGGGCAGTTTGTCGAGGTGGCGGACACGGGCACGCGCGAGGGTTTCAATGGGCAGCCGAATGATTGGGTGTTGTACCGCAATGCCTACAAAAACACGGTGCTGTGGAATGTCGGCGAGTTCTTCTCACGGGTTTTCGCCCAGGCGGATATGCGTAATGCGCTGATGATCTACACCTCGGACCACGGGCAGGATCTGCATGAGCGCGGTAACCCGGGGCTCAACACCCACTGTGGCAGTGACCCGGTGGAGGAAGAGGGGTTGGTGCCGTTGGTGGTGATCTCGGGCAGCGATTTGAAGACGATGGACTGGCAGGCGCAGTTGCCGGCCAACAAGGACCGCTCCAGTCACTACAACATCTTCCCGACGTTGTTGCAGTTGATGGGCTATGACCTGGCGGGGATCGAGGCGGTGTATGGCAAACCGTTGAGCGTGTCGACGGCGGATGACTTCACTTTCAACTATCGCTTCAATGCGCGGCTCGGCGCTGTGCCTGCGTGGAAGTACATCGATCTGAAGAGCATTGTGACGCCGGGGCCGGTGGTGCCGAGTGTGGCGGTGGGGCAGTGAGATTTTGATGAAATGGCCTGGCCTTATCGCGAGCAGGCTCGCGATAAACGATAACGCGGTCTTGCTGCCGTCCGCTATCCTAGGCCAACTGCCTTCAACGAGCCTCCTCTCATGCTTTCGGTCCAGGGCGTCTTCAAAAGCTAYGCCACCCCCCAAGGCCCATTGCCGGTATTACAAGGCGTCGACCTCACGTTGAAACCCGGCAGCAGCCTGGCGTTGATGGGCGAGTCGGGCAGTGGCAAAAGTACCTTGCTGCACCTGATCGCCGGCCTGGACAAGGTCGATCGCGGCAGCATTCGCAGTGGCGAGCATCGGCTGGAACAGATGAACGAAGGCCAATTGGCCCACTGGCGGCGCACCGAAATCGGCCTGGTGTTTCAGCAGTTCAACCTGATCGGCAGTTTGCGGGTCGAGGACAATCTGGCGTTTCAGGCGCGTCTGGCCGGACGCCACGACCCGCGCTGGCAAGCGCATCTGGTGCAGCGTCTTGGGTTGGTGGATCTGTTGCAGCGCTATCCGGAACAACTGTCTGGCGGGCAACAGCAACGAGTTGCGCTTGGCAGGGCGCTGGCCTCGCAACCGAAACTGCTGCTGGCCGACGAACCCACCGGCAGCCTCGATGAAGCCACCAGCGATGAGGTGTTGAAGTTGCTGCTGGAGTTGCTCGACGACAGCCCGACGACGTTGTTGATGGTCACCCACAGCCCCAGGGTCGCCGCGCGGCTGGCGGAAAAAGTGGTGCTGCACAATGGCCGTCTGGCTGGCGCGGACGAGCGCTGAAGTGCGGGTTTTTCGCGAGACATTGCGGGCGCTGCTCAGCCATTGGCGGCAACATCCGGTGCAATTTTTCAGTGTGCTGACCGGGCTCTGGCTCGCCACCAGTCTGCTGACCGGCGTGCAAGCGCTGAACAGTCAGGCACGGGAAAGCTACGCACGGGCCAGTCAGCTGATCGGTGGCGAACCTCAAGCCAGCCTGAGCGCACCCGGCGGCGGGGTGTTCCCTCAGCAATTGTTTATCGACCTGCGTCGCGCGGGTTGGCCGGTATCGCCCGTGTTGCGAGGCCGGGTGACGCTCAAGGGCCATGAAGACCAGCGCTTGCAGTTGATGGGTATCGAACCGGTGTCGCTGCCGGCCGGTTCCGCAGTGGCCGGCCGGTCGTTGCCGATCGAGCAGGTCGTCGAGTTCTTCACGGTGCCGGGCAGCACCTGGATTTCGCCGCAGACCTTGCAGGCGTTGGGCTTGCACGAAGGTGAAACACCGACGGCCGAGAGCGGCATCGCCTTGCCGCCACTGCGTGCCCAACCCGACATGGCCCCCGGTGTGTTGCTGGTGGACATCGGCTTCGCCCAGCAAATTCTGCAATTGCCCGATCAACTGTCACGTCTGTTGCTGCCCAAGGATTTCACCGCGACCCTGCCTGATCAGTTCAAGGGCCAACTCCAGCTCATCAGCAGCGGCGAAGAAAACAATCTTGCACGCCTGACCGAGAGCTTCCATCTGAACCTCGATGCCTTGGGCTTTCTGTCGTTCGTGGTTGGCCTGTTCATCGTCCACGCGGCGATCGGTCTGGCGCTGGAGCAACGTCGAGGCTTGCTCAGAACCCTGCGCGCCTGTGGCGTCAGTGCGCGAATGTTGATTGCCGGCCTCGCCGTCGAGCTGGGTGGTCTGGCGTTGATCGGTGGTGTCGCTGGCGTGGTCAGCGGCTACCTGCTGGCCGGCGTGCTGTTGCCGGACGTCGCCGCCAGTTTGCGCGGCTTGTACGGCGCCGAAGTGCCGGGACAGTTGAGCCTCAGCCCGCTGTGGTGGTTCAGCGGCATCGGTCTGAGCCTGCTCGGCGCGTTGCTGGCCGGTGCCAACAGTTTGCTGCGAGCGGCGCGTTTGCCGTTACTGGCGCTGGCCGATCCGCAAGCCTGGCATCAGGCCCACGCGCGCTGGTTGCGGCGCCAGGGCTGGGTCGCGGCGATGGCTGCGCTGATCGCGGTATTGGCGTTGATGTTCGGCGACAGCCTGAGCAGTGGTTTCGTGCTGATGGCCGCGTTGTTGATCGGCGCCGCACTGGCCTTGCCGGTGGTGTTGAACAGTGTGCTCAACCGGGTGCTGCGGCGCAGTCGCTCGGTGCTCGGCCAATGGTTTGTCGCCGATTGCCGTCAGCAGTTGCCGGCCCTGAGCCTGGCCTTGATGGCGCTGTTATTGGCGCTGGCGGCGAACATCGGCGCCGGCAGCATGACCGCCGGTTTCCGCCAGACCTTCAACAACTGGCTCGAACAACGCCTGACCGCCGAGTTGTATGTCAATCCGCAAAATCCGGCCCAGGCCCGAGAGCTTTACACATGGCTCAAACAACAACCCCAAGTCAGCGCGGTGCTACCCAACTGGCAAGTGTCGATTCAGTTACAGGGCTGGCCGGCGGATGTCTTCGGCGTGATCGATCACCCGACCTATCGCCAGCACTGGCCGTTGCTGGAGGCCTTGGGCGACGACCCTTGGGAACGACTGGCCAAGGACGACGCGCTGATGCTCAGCGAACAACTGGCCCGGCGGTTGAAGGTGCGCCTGGGTGATCACATGACCATTGCCACGCCCAACGGTCCATGGTCGCCACGGATCGTCGGGATCTACGCCGACTACGGCAATCCCAAGGGCCATCTACTGGTCAACATCAATCACCTGCTGCGCGGCTGGCCGCAGCTGACACCCAGCCGTTTCAATCTGCGCATCGAGCCCGCGTCGATTCCCGCGTTCCTGGCCGCGCTGCAAGCGCGCTTCGCCCTGGACGACAGCCGCATCGTCGATCAGGCCCGGCTCAAGGGTTGGTCCACACAAGTGTTCGAGCGTACCTTCGCCGCCACCGCCGCACTCAACAGCCTGACGCTTTGCGTCGCGGGCGTGGCGCTGTTCATCAGCCTGCTGACCCAGAGCCAGAGTCGCCTCGGGCAACTCGCGCCGTTGTGGGCGCTGGGCGTGACGCGGCGACAGTTGATGCTGCTCAACCTCGGGCAGACCTGGTTGCTCGCGGTGCTGACATTGGTGCTGGCATTGCCGTTGGGCATCGCATTGGCGTGGTGCCTGGACACGGTGATCAACGTGCAGGCCTTCGGCTGGCGCTTGCCGCTACGGGTGTTTCCGCTGCAACTGTTGCAGTTGATGGGCCTGGCCTTGCTCGCCACGTTGCTCGCGTCGGCGTGGCCGTTGTACTCGCTGTATCGCACGCAACCGGCGGATCTGCTGCGGACGTTTGCTCATGAAGATTAAAATCTGCGTGTTGCTGCTGGCGTTGCTGAGTGGCTGCGACAACACGCCTGCGCCGGAAAAAGGCTTCGCCGGCCTCGGCCATCAGGCCACCGCATTTACCCCGGTGGTGCCCGGGCGAGTGTTCAGTTTCCCGGCGGACCACGGCGCCCACGATGGCTTTCGCATCGAATGGTGGTACGTCACCGCCAACCTCAAGGACGATCAGGGGCACGAGTTCGGCGCGCAATGGACGCTGTTTCGCAGCGCCTTGAAAGCGACGCCCGAGCAACCTGGCTGGGCCAATCAGACTATCTGGCTGGGCCACGCGGCCGTGACATCCGCCACCGCACACCATGCCGCCGAACGCTATGCCCGAGGCGGTGTCGGCCAGGCCGGAGTGACCCTTAAGCCGTTCAACGCATGGATCGATGACTGGCGTTTCAGCAGTCAGGCCACCGACGAAAACCCGCTGGCAGACCTGCAACTCAGCGCCCGCGACAAGGCGTTCAGCTACCAGCTTCGACTGACCTCAACCCGGCCACTGGTGCTTCAAGGAGACAAAGGCTTCAGCCAGAAATCCGAACAAGGCCAGGCGTCGTACTACTACAGCCAACCGTTTTTCCAGGCCAGCGGCACCCTCGAAATCGACGGCAAAACCTACACGGTCAACGGCCCGGCCTGGCTCGACCGCGAGTGGAGCAGCCAACCGCTGACCGCCAACCAGACCGGTTGGGACTGGTTCTCCCTGCACCTGGACAGCGGTGAGCAAGTGATGCTCTACCGCATGCGGCAAAAGGACGGCGCGCCATACCTCACCGGCACCTGGATCGACGCTCAGGGGCAGACGCAGTTGTTGCACGCCGACGATATCAGCCTCACACCGCAAGACACCGCCAAGGTCGCCGGGCGTTCGATGCCTGTGCGCTGGTCGATCAACATCCCGGGCAAGCACCTCGAAATCACCATCGATGCCCTTAATCCCAAGGCCTGGATGGACTTGCGCATTCCTTATTGGGAAGGGCCGGTGCGGCTGAGCGGCAGTCATGGCGGGCAGGGGTATCTGGAGATGACCGGGTATTGAATTGGAGTTCTCGGCGCGACACTATTCGGTGAAATTGAAAGATCTGAAAGCAGGGCAGAGCGTTGTGCTGACCTGTAACGATGTGCTGAAAGTGACCAGCCGGCACCCAAGCTGATCATTACTTGTACGTATTGATTGTTCTTGTGCGGATAGCTGTATAAGAACAATCAATTTTAATGGTCGAACTGGTGATTTTAAGAAGTTTGTAGACGTTGTGTAAGCGGGGCCTTACGAAATATTACGTGCATAAATTTCATGTTTATACACGAGGACATATCTGCCAAATTCTATTAAAATCCTTCCCGTTCGCCCGGTGTCAGGGCTCTTTACCGGTGCATGGATTGCCAAGGCCATTACACTGGGCGAACACCTTCTTTGGGAGGTGCTGTTTAAAAGTTTCGGATATAAAAATGGGCGACCTTGGGGTCGCCCATTTTTATTGGAAGATCTAAAGCTGCTTCCGCAAGCGCTGTCCGACCACATCCATCAAATCGCAACCGTCCTGCAACGGGATGGCCAACCCGCGTAAAGTGCCGCGAGTCGATGCATAGTGGGGCGCCTGGACGGTTACGGTGATGCATTGAAACGATCAATATTGATACTCTCCAATACACAAACCTCTTCAGGATCAACGAACAGGGAGTAGAGAATGGCTGGAGCCACAGCTGGGCTCGAGGGTAGGAGTCCTTAATGATCAAAGGGGAGTCAATCGTCATGGCGAAATCAAAGCAAAACAAGAGCTGTTTTAAACGGGTATCCATCGGCGTACTGGCCGCTTTGCTGTYGGTCGGCGTCGCTAAAAGTTTCGCAGAGGATAAGGAAGTCAAAGGAATGCAGAGTATTCAGTTTCGAAAGGTCATTGACCTCAGCCATGTCATTAGCACGACGATTCCACTGTGGCCTAACGACCCTCCAGTGACATTCGACGTGGTGGCTTCACAGGAAAAAGACGGTTATTACCTGCGGCGTTTCAGCATCGGCGAGCACAGCGCTACCCATATGAACGCGCCCAATAGTTTTCACCCCAATGCCATCGGGATTGATGCCTATAAACCAGAGTCCCTGGTGCGCCCGGCCGTTGTGATTGATATACGAACCCAGGCTCGGGATAACCCGGATTATGTGATTGGCGTCCAGGACATCGAAAAATGGGAACAGGCTAATGGGCGCATCGCCCAAGGCTCTGTTGTGCTGTTTTATACGGGATGGCAAGCCTTGTGGAACGATCCCAAGCGCTTTATCAATGAAGACGCGAAAGGCCCACACTTTCCCGGTGTGGGCGCTGCTACGACCCGGTTTCTGCTTGAAGAACGCCAAATCGCCGGTGTCGGTATCGATACACATGGCGCTGATCCAGGTCAGGATACGGTTTATGCCACCAACAGCCAGATTCTGGCCAAAGATGGCATTGTCCTGGAGTGCCTGACTAATCTCGATCAGCTACCTGCGAAAGGCACGACACTGGTCATTGGCGTGCTTCGACTCAAAGAGGGGTCGGGTTCTCCTGTTTCCGTAATGGCGTTTGTACCCTGAGCCCATTTCAACTTGAAATTGCATCCACTACCGGAGTACTGGCCTGGAGCTGTCGCCGGTAGTTGGCTGCACGCTGAAGTACTTGGGTCAAGGCCTGGAAGTTTGCCGGTTTGGTCAAAATGTCATTGGCACCGGCGGCCCTGAAACGTTCTATCTCGCTCGAAAAAGCGCTCGCGGTGAACGCAACGATGTAGCACGTATCGCCCAGTGGTAGTTCGCGGATGTTACGGATGGCCGCTAACCCATCCATAACAGGCATATTGATATCCATGAAAATGATATCTGGAATCGACGTCATGCACTCGTTGATCGCCTCCAGACCATCTGACGCAAGGGCGGGTGTATAACCCAACGCCTGTAACATCGCCAAGGCAACTTTCTGACTAATGGGATGGTTCTCCACCAACAGGATATCGAGCGGGTAATCCCCGGCAAAAGATGAGTCGAAACCAACCGTTGCATGATCGTCCCCGAGGGGGATTTCCGAGACGGAAAAAGGCTCCATGGGGAGTGAGAAGGAAAACGTCGATCCGATACCAGGCTCACTGGTAAAGGATAAAGTCCCCTGTTGCGCCTCGACCAGATTCTTGCAAATTGAAAGACCTAGCCCACTTCCGGTAAAGCGTTGACTGGCTGGCCCTTTGAACTGAACAAAGGGTTTGAACAGGCTGTCTTGCCGCGCCAAAGGGATACCTATGCCGGTATCGCGTATGGAG
>NZ_JBFTMK010000101.1:0-19656 GCF_056396965.1 Pseudomonas sp. 05N434 | reverse complement strand
GTTCCAGGGTCGCGGGGAATAGAGAGCTGAACTCGGTCCAGACGCTTTCACGGGTACGCAGGGATTCGCCGAGATCGCCGTGGGCCAGTTTGCCAATGTAATCCAGGTATTGGGCATACAGCGGTTTGTTCAGACCTAGGCGTTCCATTGCCTGAGCATGCATTTCGGGGTCGACCCGACGTTCGCCCATCATCACTTCCACGGGGTCGCCAGGAATCATGCGGATCAACGCGAAAGTCAACAAGGTGATGCCGAAGAACGTGGGGATCAGTAACCCCAATCGGCGGGCAATAAAACTAAACATCTTGTGTGGTACCTCATCAGCCGGTTAGGCATGCCCGGTATCGCTGGGGTCAGCGATGCCGGGCGTTTCTTATCTACTTCACCTGGGTGGTGGCGAAGTTGTTAGTGGTGAGGGGGCTAATGTGATAACCCTCTACGTTGGTGCGCATTGCAGTGAACATGCGGGTGTGCGCCATGCTGATCCATGGCTGGTCCTGATTGAAAACGTCCTGGGCCTGTTCGTAGAGCGCCGTGCGTTCAGCCGGGTTCACTTTGGCCCGTGCTTCGTCGATCAGCGCCTGGAACTTTTCATTGCACCAGCGAGCGTAGTTTTCGCCGTTCTTGGCGGCCTCACAACTGAGCATAGGCGTCAGGAAGTTATCCGGGTCGCCGTTATCGCCTGCCCAACCGGCGGACACCATATCGTGTTCGCCGTTCTTCGCGCGCTTGAGCATCTCGCCCCATTCCATGACACGAATATCGACCTTGATGCCGACCTTGGCCAGATCTGCCTGCATCATTTGTGCGCCGAGCATCGGATTAGGGTTGGTCGGGCCGCCGCCGTTACGGGTGAACAGGGTGAACACGGTGCCCTCCGGTACCCCGGCTTCCTTGAGCAGGGCACGAGCCTTGTCGAGGTCGCGAGGCGGGTTGGTCAGTTTATGGTTGTAGCCCAGCAGGGTGTCCGGGTACGGGTTGACCGCCACCGTCGCATTGCCTTTGCCGAACAGCGCGTTGACATAGGCCTCTTTGTCGAACGCGATGTCGATGGCTTTGCGCA
The DNA here is from genome assembly GCF_056396965.1 of Pseudomonas sp. 05N434. Classification (NCBI taxonomy): domain Bacteria; kingdom Pseudomonadati; phylum Pseudomonadota; class Gammaproteobacteria; order Pseudomonadales; family Pseudomonadaceae; genus Pseudomonas; species Pseudomonas sp. 05N434. Next base: position 18,593 of record NZ_JBFTMK010000101.1, on the reverse strand, counting down.
CCCGCACGTCGCTCATGTACTTGCGGGAGGTGTTCATGGCGACATAGGAGACGGTCATCGCGTTCAGTTCATCAACCTTCAGGTTGGTGTCTTTCTTGATGCTCGGGATGTCATCCGGTTTTGGATACAGCGCGATCTGGCACTCGTTGGCCTTGAGCTTTTGCAGGCGCACGTTGTTGTCGGTGGCAATCGCCAGGACCAGCGCATCAGCCGGTGGCTTGCCACGGAAGTAGTCCGGGTTGGCCTTGAAGCGCACCTGGGCGTCCTTGGCGTAACGCTGGAAGATGAACGGGCCGGTACCGACCGGTTTGTTGTTCAGGTCGCCGGTCTTGTTGGCCTTGAGCAGTTGATCGGCGTACTCGGCGGAGTAGATCGAGGAGAAGGCCATGGCAATGTCGGCCAGGAACGGCGCTTCGCGGCGGGTCAGGGTGAACTTGACCGTGTTGTCGTCGACTTTCTCTACGCTTTTGAGCAGTTCCTTGAAGCCCATGCTCTCAAAGTACGGGAAGCCCACGCTCGACAGCTTGTGCCATGGGTGATTCGGGTCCAGCTGACGCTGGAAGCTCCAGACCACGTCGTCGGCGTTCATGTCGCGGGTCGGCTTGAAGTAATCGGTGGTGTGAAACTTGACGCCTTTGCGCAGGTGGAACGTGTAGGTCAGGCCGTCTTCACTGATGTCCCAGGATTCGGCCAGCGCCGGAATCACTTCAGTGGTGCCGGGCTTGAAGTCCGCCAGGCGATTGAAGATGGTTTCGGCCACTGCGTCGGCTGTGACTGCAGTCGTGTACTGGGCCATATCGAAGCCTTCCGGGCTGGCTTCGGTACAGACCACCAAGGGTTTGGCCGAGACGCCAACAGCGACACTCAGCAATGCGGCAGCGATGGCCGCTCGTAGGGGAAGCATTTTCATCAAGAACCCTCTGCAATCGGTTGAACAGGAAAAAACCGGACGGCCGACTCGTCATGAGTCAGCCGTCGGCGTGCGTTTTACAAAATGTTGAACGGGATGGTGGTCACGAGACGGAACTCGTTGATGCTGCCATCCGCCTGGTTTTCGCTGGCACGGTGCGCGGTGTAGGTTGCGCGAACAGTGGTGGCCTTCAGCGGGCCGCTCTGCAGGGCGTAGGTCGCACCGATACCGTATTCGTAATGGGTTTCGCCATCCTGGGCCTGGATACCGTCGTAACCCTTGCCTGCTACGCCTTCATTGCCGGTGTAGTGAGTACCGTCGATGCCCCAGCCACGTGCCTGGTAGATGTTGAACTTCAGACCTGGCACGCCGTATTCGGCCATGTTCAGACCGTAGGCAATCTGGAAGGACTTCTCGTTCGGGCCGTTGAAGTCCGACAGCAGGGAGTTGGCCAGGTAGATGCCGTTGGTTTCGTGCAGGTAGTCGAAGTACTCGTTACCGTTCACTTCCTGGTAGGAGAAGGTCAGGCTGTGGGCCTGGTGGGTCAGGCCGAACGACAGGGAGTAGGTGTCGTTGTCGATTTTGCCTATGAGGGCTTTACCTTCTTCCTGGGTTTTGTAGTAGTTCAGGCTGGTGGTCAGGCTCAGGACCTGGCTGTCGCCCAGCACATGACTGGCGCCGAAGTAGTACTGGTTCCAGATGTCTTCGGCTTGGGTCGCCCAGAGGCTGGTGGTCAGGCTGGCGAATGGGGTGTAGGTGATACCGCCGGTGTAGATGTGATCGGTTTCAACGATGCCGTTGGCGTATTCGGTGCGGAATTTACGCTGGCTTTCTTCGGTACGCGGAGAGTTGCGATCGAAGGTGGCCAGGTCGAAAGCCAGGTTGTTCAGCTCTTCGCTGTGGATGGCCACACCTTCGAAGCTCGAAGGCAGCGCACGGTTACCGATGACATCGACCATYGGGCTGCTGAAGTTCATGCGGCCAGCGGTCAGGGTAGTGTTGGAGACACGGGCCTTGACGTTGGCCAGGCCCAGTTTGCTCCACTGGCCGACGGCGTCACCACCTTCTTCGGTCAGGGTACGGTTGTTGCCCGCGCCAGGACGGGTTCCCGGTGCGCCGCCGTTGTTGGACGCCAGATCCTTGCGATCACGATCCAGAGCGATGGCGTTGTAGGCCGCCACTTCGGTGCTGAAACCTACGGTGCCTTGAGTGAAGCCGGAGTTGTACTTGAGGATGGTGCCCTGAACCCAGTTGATACGACGATCAGTCGGGGTTGATACACCGTCTTTCTTGTAGCTGAACGTGCCGCCACGTTTCAGTTGCTCGTTGGCATACCAGTTACGCGTGCTACCGGTGATCGACTGCCCTTCGACGAAGCCAGTGGCTTCACTCTGAGCACTTTTCTCATTCACGGTAACCGGGGTGAACGCCTGGCTCTGGGACTCTGCGTAAGCCGTGGCGGTCACGCTGCTGATGGCCAAGGCCAATAACGCGGTGCTGCTCAGTTTCATGTGTGAAGCTCCTTTCTTTCTTTTTTTAATGCCGGTCTTTTTTGGTGATCCGGCTATTTGGTTTAGAACTCATTCAGGCTTCGCAAACGTTTGCTGCAGGCCGATTTGACGAATTACGGCAATACGCTTGCGTGAGGGCGGAATCCGCCCCCCAGCGTTTCTGGCTAATTGGTTATTGGTCGATACTGACGCCCGAGAACACGTTGCGACCGAAGGGGCTGACCTTGAATCCTTCGACTTTGGCGCTCAACGGCTGGTTGACCGTCGAGTGGGCGACCGGCGTGATCGGCACCTGCTGCTTGAGGTACTGCTGCGCCTGTTTGTAGAGCACGGTGCGCTGGTCGCGATCGGTGACGACCTTGGCCTGCTTGATCAGCTTGTCGTAGGTCGGATCACACCACATGGAGTAGTTATTGCCGCCAATGGCGTCGCAGCTGTACAGCGTACCGAGCCAGTTGTCCGGGTCGCCGTTGTCACCGGTCCAGCCGATCAGGCTGATGTCGTGCTCGCCGTTCTTGGTGCGCTTGATGTACTCGCCCCATTCGTAGCTGACGATCTTGACCTTGAGGCCGWTCTTCGCCCAGTCCGCCTGGAGCATTTCGGCCATCAGCTTGGCGTTGGGGTTGTACGGACGCTGGACCGGCATGGCCCAGAGGGTGATTTCGGTGCCTTCCTTCACGCCGGCGGCCTTGAGCAGTTCCTTGGCTCTTTCCGGGTTGTAGGTGGCGTCTTTTATGGTGTCGTCATAGGACCACTGGGTCGGTGGCATGGCATTGACCGCCAGTTGACCGGCGCCTTGATAGACGGCGTTGAGAATGCCTTGCTTGTTCACCGCCATGTCCAGCGCCTGGCGCACTTCGAGCTGGTCGAAAGGTTTGTGCCGGACGTTATAGGCGATGTAACCAAGGTTGAAGCCGGGTTTCTCGATCAGCTGCAGTTTCGGATCATTCTTCAGTGCGGTTACGTCGGCGGGGCGCGGGTGCAGGGTGATCTGGCATTCATTGGCCTTGAGCTTTTGCACGCGCACCGAGGCGTCGGTATTGATGGCGAAAATCAGGTTGTCGAGCTTGACCCGGCTCGGGTCCCAGTACTGCTTGTTGCCGCTGTAACGGATGTTGGAGTCTTTCTGGTAGCTCTTGAACACGAACGGCCCGGTGCCGATCGGCTTCTGGTTGATCTCGCTCGGCTTGCCGGCCGCCAGCAACTGGTCGGCGTATTCGGCCGAAAGGATGGCGGCGAAGCTCATGGCGATGTTCTGGATGAACGCGGCGTCGACGTTGTTGAGCGTCATCACCACGGTCAGCGGCCCGGTCTTTTCGACCTTGGCAATATTCTTGTTCAGGCTCATCCCGTTGAAATACGGGAACTCGGTCGGATAAGCCTTACGGAACGGGTGCTGCGGATCGAGCATGCGATTAAACGTGAACAGCACGTCGTCGGCGTTGAAATCGCGAGTCGGCGTGAAGTATTTGGTCGTGTGAAACTTCACCCCTTCACGCAGATGAAACGTGTATTTGAGGCCGTCCTCGGAAATATCCCAGCGGGTTGCCAGGCCTGGCACGACATTGGTGGCGCCTTTTTCAAACTCTGCCAAACGGTTGTACAGCGGCTCGGCGGCGTCGTTATCGGTCGCAGTGGTGTACTGCGCGGTGTCGAAACCGGCGGGGCTGCCTTCGGAGCAGAACACCAGGCTGTTATTGGCGGCCTGGCTGATGGAAGTGGCGGCCAGCAGGCCGGTGCCCAGCAATGCGGATAAAACCAAGGAATGGCGCATGACGCTCCCTCTTTTTGTAGTGTTATTCAATGCGCCGCGATCCCGTCCGGGGACGTTGTGGCGGCATTGAGCTCAAACCAATACGGGCAGCAAACCGATAGCCCACACAGTCACTGGTCAGAACCCGACGGTAGGTGCCGTGGGTCTGGCAGTAAATGCGCTGAGTCCTAAAGACTCGTAGGAAAAGGCAACGCGTCCTAACCCCTGGCTGCGTCAGACAGCGGATTTGGATGTAGGCAAATTCCTAACTTCTCGGCAGAAAAAAGCAGCGGCGACACTGAAAACGTCGCCGCTGCCTTTTCTTATTTGCTGACGCTGACGCCGTAGAAGGAGTTCAAGCCAAATGGGCTGATCTTGAAGTCCTGCACGTTGGCGCGCATGGGTTGGAACACCGTCGAGTGAGCGATAGGTGTCATTGGAACAGCATCTTTGAGGACGTGTTGCGCCTGTTTGTACAGTTCGGTGCGCTTGGCCTGATCGGTGGTGCGTTTGGCTTCCTTGACGAGGCCGTCGAATTTCTTGTCGCACCATTTGGAGAAGTTGTTGCCACTCAGCGAGTCGCAGCCGAACAGCACGTTGAGCCAGTTGTCCGGATCACCATTGTCGCCGCTCCAGCCGATGATCATCGCCTGGTTCTCGCCGCCTTTGGAGCGCTTGATGTACTCGCCCCATTCGTAGCTGGTGATCTTCACGTTCAGGCCGATCTTCTTCCAGTCGGACTGCAGCATTTCAGCCATCAGCTTGGCGTTCGGGTTGTACGGACGCTGTACCGGCATCGCCCACAGAACGATTTCGGTGCCTTCCTTGACGCCGGCTTCCTTGAGCAGCTGCTTGGCTTTCTCAGGATCGTACTTGGCATCCTTGATGGTGGTGTCGTRGGACCATTGGGTCGGCGGCATGGCGTTGACGGCCAGTTGGCCTGCGCCCTGATAAACCGAGTCGATGATCTGCGGCTTGTTGACGGCCATGTCCAGCGCCTGACGAACGCGCAGGTCGGCCAGCGGGTTCGGCTCGTTGCTGCCCTTGACCTTGTCCATCACGTTATAGGCGATGTAGCCCAGGTTGAAACCAGCCTGCTCAGGCATCTTCAAAGTTTTATCTTCTTTGAGCGCCTTCAGGTCGGCTGGACGCGGGAACAGAGTGATCTGGCACTCGTTCTTCTTCAGCTTCTGGATGCGTACCGACGGGTCGGTGGTGATGGCGAAGATCAGGTTGTCGATCTTCACGTCATCAGGCTTCCAGTAGTCCTTGTTCCCGGTGTAGCGGATGTTGGAGTCTTTCTGGTAGCTCTTGAACACGAACGGGCCGGTGCCGATCGGTTTCTGGTTGATGTCGGCAGCCTTGCCTTCCTTGAGCAGCTGGGCAGCGTACTCGGCGGACTGGATCGAGGCGAAGCTCATGGCCATGTTCTGGATGAACGCGGCGTCTACGTCTTTGAGGGTGAACTTGACGGTGTGGTCGTCGACTTTATCGATCTTGGTGATGTTGGTATCCATCCCCATGTCGGTGAAGTACGGGAATTCGGTCGGGTACGCCTTACGGAACGGGTCATCCTTGTTAATCATGCGATTGAAGGTGAACAGCACGTCGTCGGCGTTGAACTCACGCGTCGGCTTGAAATACGGGGTGGTGTGGAACTTGACGCCTTCACGCAGGTGGAAAGTGTAAGTCAGGCCGTCACTGGAAATGTCCCACTTGGTCGCCAGGCCAGGAATCACGGCGGTGCCGCCGCGCTCGAACTGGGTCAGGCGGTTGAACATGGTTTCTGCAGAGGCGTCGAAGTCGGTTCCGGTGGTGTATTGACCTGGGTCGAAACCGGCCGGGCTTCCTTCGGAGCAGAACACCAGGTTAGACGCCGCTTGGGCGAAAGGTGCACTGGCTAACAGGCTTGCGCCGACTAAAAACGGAATGACCGCGTGTTTAAGCATGGTGGCCTCATGATTTGTTGTCATTTTTGGATTAGAGGACGACCTCGTGAGTCGACCTGCGGATACTTATGCAGGGGCCGTACCCAATGCAAGATCCGGAATGGCCACAAGTCCTAAAGAGTGGCACGAACGTACCTTAATGTCGCATATGTGTAAAAACTGATGTATTTGACCGTTTGCGCAGGTTTTTTACGGTGCAAGTCGTGCACCGATAAGGGGCGACCGGGGCGGTTGACGCACCCGGTTGGAGCCTGGTGTTACTTATTTATACCCACGCCATAGAACGGTGTGAGGCCAAACGGACTGATCTTGAAGTCGGTGACTTCCTTGCGCAGTGGCTGGAACACCGTCGAGTTGGCAATGGGTGTGATAGGTACTTGTTGTTTAAGGATTTGCTGGGCCTGTTGGTACAGTTTGACCCGCTGTTGTTTGTCCGTGGACACCTTGGCTTGCTGCACCAGTTTGTCGTAGACCGGGTCACACCATTTGGCGTAGTTGCTACCTTTCACCGCAGCGCAGCTGTAGAGCACGCCGAGCCAGTTATCCGGGTCACCGTTGTCGCCGGTCCAGCCGTAGATCATTGCGTCATGCTCACCGTTCTTGGCGCGCTTGATGTATTCGCCCCATTCATAGCTGACGATGTTGGCCTTGATCCCGACTTTCTCCCAATCCTGCTGGATCATCTGTGCCGACATCCGCGCATTGGGGTTGGAGGCGCGCTGCACGGTCATGGCCCACAGATTAATTGTGGTGCCGGGAGCAACTCCCGCTTCTTTCAGTAGCGCGCGGGCTTTGGTCGGGTCGTGCGGGGCGTCCTTGATGCTCGGGTCATACGACCATTGCGCCGGTGGCAAGGCGTTTTGCGCCAGTTGCCCGGCACTCTGGTAGACAGCCTTGATGATCGCCGGCTTGTYGAYGGCCATGTCCAGCGCCTGACGCACCTTGAGYTGGTCCAGCGGTGGGTGGGTCACGTTGTAGGCAAGGAAGCCGAGGTTGAAACCGGCTTGCTTGAGCACCCTCAGATTCGGGTCTTGCTCCATCACTTCGATGTCTGCCGGGCGTGGGTAGCCGCTGACCTGGCACTCGCCGGCCTTGAGTTTTTGCAAGCGCACGGCGGCGTCCGGGGTGATCGAGAAAATCAGGTTGTCGAGTTTCACGTCCTCGGGTTTCCAGTAGGCCTTGTTGGCGGCGTAGCGGATTTGCGAGTCCTTTTGGTAGCGCTTGAACACGAACGGGCCGGTACCGACGGGTTTCTGGTTGAGGTCGGCGGCTTTGCCTTCCTTTAACAGTTGGGCGGCGTATTCGGCGGATTGCACCGAGGCGAAGCTCATGGCGAGGTTTTGCACGAACGCGGCGTCGACGTTGTTCAGGCTGAAGCGCACGGTGTGGTCGTCGATCTTGTCGATGCTTTTGATCGTGGTGTTCAGGCCCATGTCGGTGAAGTACGGCGACTCGGCGGGGTAGGCCTTGCGGAAGGCGTTGTCCGGGTCGAGCAGGCGCTGGAAGGTGAACAGCACGTCGTCGGCGTTGAAGTCGCGGGTGGGGGTGAAGTAGTCGGTGGTGTGGAATTTCACGCCGTCGCGCAGGTGGAAGGTGTAGGTGAGGCCGTCCTCGGATACGTCCCATTTTGTTGCCAGGCCGGGTTCGATTTCGGTGCCGCCGCGTTTGAATTGGGTGAGGCGGTTGAAGACGGTTTCGGCCGAGGCATCGAAGTCGGTGCCGCTGGTGTATTGGCTGGGGTCGAATCCGGCAGGGCTGGCTTCGGAGCAGTAGACCAGGGTGGTGGCGGCTTGGGCGGCTTGTGCGAGTGATGCGGTTGTGGCGAGGGCGAGTGCGAGCAGAAGTGGTTTGACGGTGGTTCTTTCCATGGAGTCCCCGGGATTTGAGCAGCGATATTTTCCTGAGAGTAGCGTTGTTGGCGGGGAGGGCGGAAATATCGTTTTTTGAGGGGGACCCCTCTATCCGGGCATAGTCTGCCGGTCTTTGCGTTGATGGCGGACTGTAGGAGCTGCCGAAGGCTGTGATCTTTTGATCTTGAAAATCAACGTCAAAAGATCGCAGCCTTCGGCAGCTCCTACGCAAAGCGGTGTCAGGCGGGCGTTGTGGGTGAAGTTAATCCGTTTCACGTTGCTTGAATGAGCGCGTGGCTCACGCCGTATACCGGGCCCGACTAAAAAACAGCGCAGCCCCGAGGGCGATAGCATTGGTTGAAACGATGCCCAGATCGAAGCCGGCGATGAAAGGCGGCAGCATAAAAATACTCGAAAACCCCAGAGCGAACAGGGTGATGCCCAGCCATTTTCTGAGGCCATAGGATTTCAGATAGAAGAACAACAGCAGGAATACTGCATAAGCCACGGCGTACAGGCCATATTCGTTCATGATCTCACCCGCCTTGAGTCTTGATGATCATGGACGATCCTGAGTGCTGAGGGCCTATGCCACCGCTGACCTGTGCATCCAGGCTGACGATGACATCGCCGGCGTGATAAGTCGGCAATTTGCTCAGCGTGAACTCGCGGACTGCCCATCCCACCGGGATGGCCGCACCGGGCATGAATTTACCTGCCGCTGCCCCGAAAACACCACTGGTGAGGTTGGCGATACTTGTTCGTTGAGCATTGAGTAAATCCCCCTGTTGCCGGGTCAGGGGTTTGGAGATCCCGACCATCATTTGGCAAGGCAAATCCTTGGCGAGCATTTTGTCATAGAGCTCTACCACCAGATTGCTCACTTCATAGTGGGCGGCTTTCGCTTCACCAAAATGCAGTGTTCTGAGGCTACCCCGTTCACCGGCTGACAGGGTGAAGCGCGATACGTTGAAGACAATTCCATGGTTGCCGGAAAACTGATCCCTTTCAAACTTCAATGCTCGCGTCCTTATCGAGTCTGGAAAGGCAGGGAGTTTCTCTTAGCTCCTGGGCTTTCGCAAATGCAAAATCAAAAGCAGCTGAGGCGGCCTGTTTACTCGCGTGTACACCGCCCTGCCGTTTTCGTGTCCGGGTTATCGCATCAAGGCATCAACACTTCAATCGCCCCATCCGCTGTCATGCTGACCTGGCTGGTGCCGGCTTCAACTTCTGGCGTCACCGGTGCCGAATCCATGCCGGCGGCTTTCATCATCATCGGCCCGCGCATGTACGGTTGTGGATAGCCGTTGCTGTTGAGGTTCAGGTTGACGATTTTGTAGCTCTTGCCGCCCAGGGCGTCGGTGGCCAGTTGGGCGCGGGCCTTGAAGGCGGTCACAGCTTCTTTGAGCAGGGCGTCTTCGCTGGCTTTGCGGGTTGGCGTTGCGATGGCGAAGTCCATGCCGCCCATTTTCAGGTCGGTGAGCAATTCGCCGGTGAGTTTGGACAGGGCGGCGAAGTCCGAGCTTTCCAGGCGCAGTTCGGCGCGTTCGCGCCAGCCGGTGATTTTCTGGCCTTTGGTGTCGTAGATCGGGTAGCTGTTGCGGCTGCCTTGGCGCAGGGTGATGTCCTTGACCTGTTTGGCCTGGGCCAGCGCCTTGTTCATGGTAGTGCTGACGTCGGCGGCGAGTTTGGCCGGGTCGGTGTTTTGTTCTTCGGTGTAGAGGGTCACGATCATCAGGTCGCGGGCCACTTCCTGGCTGACTTCGGCGCGCAGGGAGATCTGGTTGTAATGCAACTCGTCGCTTGCTCCCGCTCGGCTGCGAAGCAGTCGCAAAGTCGGTATGCGTGGTTTGCCAGTTTCACCCGGTTGAATGGTTGGGGTCCGCTTCGCAGGCCGACGTGAGCAAGCTCCCTCGCCACAGGGGCTCATCGGCGAAGCATTCACTTATAAATCCATGAGCCGCAACTGTGGTCGTTTGCCGCACTTTCGCCTCTCAGGCCCGCGGCTTGGTTATACTCCGTGCGATCCGCCTGGAGCGCTCATCAGGAGAGCTCATGCTCGCCCCCGTACAATTGACTTCCGCCACTCGCCAGAACCTCTGGCGGCTGACTTTCATCCGGATTCTGGTGCTCGCCGCCCAGGCCGGCTCCGTAGGCCTGGCCTACTGGCTCCAGCTGCTGCCGTTGCCGTGGGTGCCGCTGGCGATGACCCTGGGCTGTTCGACGCTGTTGTGTGTGTTCACCGCCGTGCGCCTGCGCACTTCGTGGCCGGTTACCGAGCTTGAATACGCCCTGCAACTGGCCTGCGACCTGTTTATCCACAGCGCCTTGTTGTATTTTTCCGGTGGTTCGACCAACCCGTTCGTCTCTTATTACCTGGTGCCGCTGACCATCGCCGCCGTGACGCTGCCGTGGCGCTATTCGGTGATTCTGTCGGGTATCGCCCTGGCGCTGTATACGTTGCTGCTGGCGCGGTTCTACCCGCTGGAAACCTTCCCCATCGCCCGGGAAAACCTGCAGATCTACGGCATGTGGYTGAGTTTTGCCTTGGCCGCCGCCGTCATCACCTTCTTTGCTGCACGCATGGCTGAAGAGCTGCGTCGGCAGGAAGAGCTGCGTGCGATCCGTCGCGAGGAAGGCCTGCGCGATCAGCAATTGCTGGCCGTCGCGACTCAGGCTGCCGGTGCCGCCCATGAACTGGGCACGCCGCTGGCGACCATGAGCGTGTTGCTCAAAGAGATGCAGCAGGATCACCCCGACCCGATGTTGCAGGACGATTTGAAGGTTTTGCAGGATCAGGTCAAGTTGTGCAAGGAAACCTTGCAGCAACTGGTGCGCGCCGCCGAGGCCAACCGTCGTATGGCGGTGGAGATGCAGGATGTCACCGACTGGCTCGACGAAGCGCTCAACCGCTGGCACCTGATGCGTCCTGAGGCCAGTTATCGCTTCCAGCGTCTGGGCCAGGGCACGGTGCCGCGCATGGCGCCGCCGCCGGATTTGACTCAAGCGCTGTTGAACCTGCTGAACAACGCCGCCGATGCCTGCCCTGAAGGCTTGCAAGTGACCCTGGACTGGACCGTCGAAGACTTGACCATCAGCATTCGCGACCATGGTGCCGGTGTACCGCTGGCTATCGCCGAGCAGATCGGCAAACCGTTTTTTACCACCAAGGGCAAAGGTTTCGGCCTGGGCCTGTTTTTGAGCAAGGCCAGCGTGACACGCGCCGGCGGCTCAGTGAAACTCTACAGTCATGAGGAAGGCGGCACGCTCACCGAGCTGCGCCTGCCCCGTGTCGCCCGAGGAGACGAACATGAGTGACGAGATCCAAGTTGAAGGCGAAGAACTGCCGCATTTGCTGCTGGTAGACGACGATGCAACCTTCACCCGCGTGATGGCCCGCGCCATGGCCCGCCGTGGTTTTCGCGTCAGCACCGCAGGTTCCGCCGAAGAGGGCCTGACCATCGCCCAGGCCGATATCCCTGATTACGCCGCGCTGGACCTGAAAATGGACGGCGATTCAGGCCTGGTGTTGCTGCCCAAGCTGCTCGAACTCGACCCGGACATGCGCGTGGTGATCCTCACCGGTTACTCGAGCATTGCCACCGCCGTCGAGGCAATCAAGCGCGGCGCCTGCAATTACCTGTGCAAACCGGCGGATGCCGATGACGTGCTGGCCGCGCTGCTCTCCGAGCACGCCGACCTCGACAGCCTGGTGCCGGAAAACCCGATGTCCGTGGACCGTCTCCAGTGGGAGCACATCCAGCGCGTCCTGACCGAGCACGAAGGCAACATCTCCGCCACCGCCCGTGCCCTGGGCATGCACCGCCGCACGCTGCAGCGCAAACTGCAGAAGCGTCCGGTCCGTCGCTGAACGAGCGCTGAACGGTTATCGCCAGCTCTCGCGATCACACGAGCCGATCATCTATGATCGGTTCGTGTGTGTTCTTTTCTTTATCGAGCCTTATCCATGAATCAGAACGCTGAATATTCCGCGGTCAACGATGCTGTGCGCGGGCAGTTTTTTCGCAAAGTGTGGGCGATGACCACGCCTTACTGGCGCAGCGAAGAGAAGGGCAAGGCCTGGACGCTGTTGATCGCTGTGATTGCGCTGTCATTGTTCAGCGTGGCGATTTCGGTGTGGATCAACAGTTGGTACAAAGACTTCTATAACGCCCTGCAAAAGAAGGACGAAGCAGCCTTCTGGCAGCTGATTCTGTATTTCTGCGGCATCGCCGCCGTGGCGATTCTTGGCGCGGTGTATCGGCTTTATCTGACTCAGATGCTGACCATTCGCTGGCGAGCCTGGCTCACCGAAAAGCACTTCGCCCGCTGGCTAGGCAGCAAGAATTACTATCAGCTGGAGCAGGGCGGTTACACCGATAACCCGGACCAGCGGATTTCCGAAGACCTCAATAAGTTCACCACCAACACCTTGGGCCTGGGCCTTGGGCTGATACGGAACATCGTCAGCCTGGTGTCGTTTTCGATCATTTTGTGGGGCGTGTCGGGCAGCATCGAAGTGTTTGGCTTCACGATCCCCGGCTACATGTTCTGGTGCGCACTGGTTTACGCCGCCGTCGGCAGCTGGCTGACGCATGTGATCGGTCGTCGCTTGATCAGCCTCAACAACAACCAGCAACGTTTCGAAGCCGACTTGCGTTTCTCCATGGTGCGGGTCCGCGAAAATGCGGAGAGCATTGCGCTGTACAACGGCGAACCCAACGAGAACCGTCGTCTGAGCAGTCGCTTCGGCCTGGTTTGGCACAACTTCTGGGACATCATGAAAGTGTCCAAGCGCCTGACTTTCTTCACCGCCGGCTATGCCCAGATTGCAATCATCTTTCCATTCATGGTCGCTGCGCCGCGTTACTTCGCCGGCAAGATCGAACTTGGTGAGCTGATGCAAATCAACTCCGCGTTCGGCAATGTGCAGGAGAACTTCAGCTGGTTCATCAGCGCGTACCAGGACCTTGCCGAGTGGCGCGCCACCTGTGATCGTCTGCTGAGTTTCCGTCAGGCCATGACCGACAACGAAGAGCGCGCGCCGGCCATCGACGTGCAGAATCAGGGTTCGGCACTACGGGTGCATAACCTTGGTCTTGACCTCGCTGACGGTCGTCATTTGCTGACCAATGCCGACATGACCGTGGAGGAGGGCGAGCGCGTCATGCTGAGCGGTCGTTCCGGCAGCGGCAAGTCGACCTTGCTGCGAGCGATGGGGCACCTTTGGCCAGCCGGCCACGGCAGCATTCGCCTGCCGACGGCGCGTTATCTGTTCCTGCCGCAAAAACCCTATCTGCCGATTGGCAGCCTGCGCGAGGCGTTGAGTTATCCACAGCCGGGCGACACCTACCCGCACGAGCGCTACGTCCACGTGCTGGAAACCTGCCGCTTACCGCACCTGGTTTCGCGTCTGGATGAAGCCAATCACTGGCAGCGCATGCTTTCGCCGGGTGAGCAGCAACGTCTGGCCTTCGCCCGTGCGCTGCTGTATGCGCCGCAATGGCTGTACATGGACGAAGCCACCTCGGCGATGGACGAAGAGGATGAAGCGTCGTTGTATCAGGCGTTGATCGATGAATTGCCGGGGCTGAGCATTGTCAGCGTCGGCCATCGCAGCAGCCTGAAACGTTTCCATCCACGGCATGTGCGCATCGAGAATGGTCACCTGGTGGACCAGGCCGTGACCGCCTGAACCTGTGGGAGTGTGGCATGCCCGCGATGAACGATAACGCGGTTCGTCAGGAAACCGCGTCAAGGCCATCGCGGGCATGCCACGCTCCCACAGGTCAACGGTGATCGTACAACCCGCATGCGCTATGATGCGGTTTCAGCCGTTTTTTCGAGACAGATGTTCACCATGGAAAACCCGATCGACGCACCTCGCCTCCCTCGCAAGCGCCGCAGCCTCGCACAGGAGTTGGTCACGGTGTTGTCCGAGCAGATCCGCGACGGTCAGCTCAAGCGTGGCGACAAGTTGCCCACCGAGTCGGCGATCATGAATGCCCATGGCGTCAGCCGCACCGTGGTGCGTGAAGCGATCTCCCGTTTGCAGGCCGCAGGACAAGTGGAAACCCGTCACGGCATCGGCACCTTCGTGCTCGACACCCCGAGCCCGAGCGGTTTTCGCATCGACCCGGCGACCGTGGTGACCTTGCGCGATGTATTGGCGATTCTGGAACTGCGCATCAGCCTGGAAGTGGAGTCCGCCGGCCTTGCCGCGCAACGTCGCAGCCCGGAGCAGTTAGCGGCGATGCGTGAGGCGCTGGACGCCTTAAACGAAAGTGCCGCCCACGCCGGCGATGCCGTGGCGTCGGACTTCCAGTTCCACCTGCAAATCGCCCTGGCCACCGGCAACCGCTACTTCACCGACATCATGACCCACCTGGGCACCAGCATCATTCCGCGCACACGCCTCAACTCCGCGCGCCTGGCCCATGACGACCAGCAGCATTACATGAGTCGCCTGAGCCGTGAACACGAAGAGATTTACGATGCGATTGCCCGGCAGGATTCCGATGCAGCGCGGGCAGCTATGCGTTTGCATTTGACGAATAGCCGTGAGCGGCTGCGCCAGGCCCATGAAGAGGCGCAGGCGCAGGGTTGAACAGTGCATGGCAGGAAATCGTTCTACACAAAAAAGCGCCTGACCGGTAAACGATCAGGCGCGATGAGGGTCAGGCTTCGATAAACAGTATCAGGGGCTCAGAACACGGCTCCAGACTCGACTCATCCGCGAATTTGTAGCGCAATTGCACTTCTGTGTTCAGGTACTTTTCCAGTTCTGTTTTGGGGATTCGCAGTTCAATTCCCGTCAGTTTTACCATGTCGTCGCAGGCGTCGTCCCAGACGCCGGTAGGCTCTGCGAGGCCCTCCCAGTCAGGCTCTTCCGTATTTGTGCCGAGGATCGGGTAGACATCCCAGTTCGGCGGAATATCGTTCGGGTCCGGCACGCGGACGATCAAGTCTTCACTTAGGGGCGATAGCTGGATGGTTGCCCGATCGGCTGAGTGCTCCGGGAACTGCGGAAGGTGTGCAATAGCAAAAGTCATGTTGAATCGCTCTCCTTGAAAGATCTGCCGCGATCCTTCGCGGCAGTCGTCGCACTTTACCGGGCGCATCGGTGATCTGCCGAACCCGATCATGACCAGGCATTTCAAGGTTCAACACTGCGCGCAGGCAATGATCCTGGGGCGTTGAGTGAAAAATCCCCGAGGGTACTCTTCCGACAACGTATCTCCCTCCTAAGCTTGAAAGGCGCCGCTTTCACCCCTTTAAACAACAATGTTGTCTGACAAAAATACCCACCCAGTGATGAAATGCAGTTGACGGTTGTATTTTAAGTTGTACGATGACCTACAACTTCGGCGAAGGCTGAACGGTTTTCTCACACAACGTTGCTACCAGGGTGTTCGAATAATGAATCCACAAGAACTGAAGTCCATCCTCTCTTCCGGCTTGCTGTCGTTCCCGGTCACCGACTTCAATGCCCAGGGCGACTTCCATCGCGCGGGCTACATCAAGCGTCTCGAGTGGCTGGCCCCATACGGCGCCTCGGCGTTRTTCGCCGCAGGCGGTACCGGTGAGTTCTTCTCTCTGGCGGCCAGCGAATATTCGGAAATCATCAAGACTGCGGTCGACACCTGCGCCAGCAGCGTGCCAATCCTCGCCGGTGTCGGTGGTTCGACCCGCCAGGCTATCGAATACGCTCAGGAAGCCGAGCGCCTGGGGGCCAAAGGCCTGTTGCTGCTGCCGCACTACCTGACCGAAGCCAGCCAGGACGGCGTTGCCGCGCACGTTGAAGCCGTGTGCAAATCGGTAAAAATCGGCGTGGTGGTTTACAACCGCAATGTCTGCCGCCTGACCGCGCCGCTGCTGGAACGACTGGCCGAGCGCTGCCCGAACCTGATCGGCTACAAGGATGGCCTGGGCGATATCGAGCTGATGGTGTCGATCCGTCGCCGTCTCGGCGATCGTTTCAGCTACTTGGGCGGCTTGCCGACTGCTGAAGTCTACGCCGCGGCCTACAAGGCTTTGGGCGTACCGGTTTATTCCTCGGCGGTGTTCAACTTCATCCCGAAAACCGCGATGGATTTCTACCACGCCATCGCTCGCGAAGATCACGCCACCGTCGGCAAGATCATCGATGACTTCTTCCTGCCGTACCTGGATATCCGCAACCGCAAGRCCGGTTACGCGGTGAGCATCGTCAAGGCCGGGGCAAAAATCGCCGGCTATGACGCAGGCCCGGTGCGTGCACCGCTGACCGATCTGACGGGCGAAGAGTACGAAATGCTCGCCGCGCTGATCGACAAGCAGGGCGCGCAGTAACACTCGATAAAACCAGGGCCGCTGAGCGATCAGCGGCTTTTTGCGTGAGGAGATTTGTTGTGGCAGATGCAAAGCGTTTTGATAACTACATCAACGGTGAATGGGTGACGGGCAGTGATTACTGCGCCAACATCAACCCGTCCGAGCTGAGCGATACCCTCGGCGACTATGCCAAGGCTGATCTGGCGCAGGTCCACGCCGCCATCGACGCCGCCCGCGCCGCGTTCCCGGCATGGTCCACTTCCGGTATTCAGGCTCGGCACGATGCGCTGGATAAAGTCGGCAGCGAGATCCTCGCCCGTCGCGAAGAGCTCGGCACGTTGCTGGCCCGGGAAGAGGGCAAGACCCTGCCCGAAGCCATCGGCGAAGTGACCCGCGCCGGCAACATCTTCAAGTTCTTCGCCGGTGAATGCCTGCGTCTGTCCGGTGACTACGTGCCGTCGGTGCGTCCGGGCGTCAATGTCGAAGTCACTCGCGAAGCGCTGGGCGTGGTCGGCCTGATCACGCCATGGAACTTCCCGATCGCGATCCCGGCGTGGAAAATCGCTCCGGCTTTGGCTTACGGCAACTGCGTGGTGCTGAAACCTGCCGATCTGGTGCCGGGCTGTGCCTGGGCGCTGGCGGAAATCATCTCCCGCGCCGGTTTCCCGGCCGGCGTGTTCAACCTGGTGATGGGCAGCGGGCGAGTAGTCGGCGAGGCGCTGGTCAACAGCCCGAAAGTCGATGGCATCAGCTTCACCGGTTCGGTCGGCGTGGGCCGGCAGATCGCGGTCAATTGCGTGTCGCGCCAGGCCAAGGTGCAGCTGGAGATGGGCGGCAAGAACCCGCAGATCATTCTCGACGATGCCGACCTCAAGCAAGCGGTCGAACTGTCGGTGCAGAGCGCGTTCTACTCCACCGGCCAGCGTTGCACCGCGTCGAGCCGTCTCATCGTCACCGCCGGGATTCACGACAAATTCGTCGAAGCCATGGCTGAGCGCATGAAGTCGATCAAGGTCGGTCATGCGTTGAAGTCCGGCACCGACATCGGCCCTGTGGTCTCGCAAGCGCAGTTGGAACAGGACCTGAAGTACATCGAC
This sequence comes from Pseudomonas sp. 05N434, assembly GCF_056396965.1. Classification (NCBI taxonomy): domain Bacteria; kingdom Pseudomonadati; phylum Pseudomonadota; class Gammaproteobacteria; order Pseudomonadales; family Pseudomonadaceae; genus Pseudomonas; species Pseudomonas sp. 05N434. The sequence goes on along the minus strand of NZ_JBFTMK010000101.1, from coordinate 1,210 downwards.
ATCGGCCAGTCCGAAGGTGCGCGTCTGGTCAGCGGCGGTGGTCTGGTGACGTGCGACACCGAGGGTTACTTCCTCGCCCCGACGCTGTTTGCCGACAGCGAAGCTGCGATGCGCATCAGCCGCGAAGAGATCTTCGGCCCGGTGGCCAACATCGTTCGCGTAGCGGATTACGACGCTGCACTGGAAATGGCCAACGACACCGAGTTCGGCCTGTCGGCGGGTATCGCCACTACGTCGCTGAAGTACGCCAACCACTTCAAGCGCCATTCCCAGGCCGGGATGGTGATGGTCAACCTGCCGACCGCCGGTGTGGATTACCACGTTCCGTTCGGTGGGCGTAAAGGTTCATCCTATGGTTCACGTGAGCAAGGTCGCTATGCGCAAGAGTTCTACACGGTCGTAAAAACTGCCTACATCGGTTCCTGATACGCCGCAATACCTGTAGGCGCCGGCTCCCACAAAAGCCGGCGCCTACAAATAAATCGTTATTACCCGCATAAAAATAATCAGTGGGAGTACATCTACAATGCAATCGACCAAGCCGACTCACGTCCGCTATTTGATTTTGCTCATGCTGTTTCTGGTGACCACGATCAACTACGCCGACCGGGCGACCATCGCGATCGCCGGCTCCAGCCTGCAAAAAGACCTMGGCATCGACGCGGTCACTCTCGGTTATATCTTCTCCGCATTCGGTTGGGCCTACGTGGCCGGGCAAATTCCCGGTGGCTGGTTGCTGGACCGGTTCGGTTCGAAAAAAGTCTATGCCCTGAGCATCTTTACCTGGTCGCTGTTCACCGTACTGCAAGGCTATGTCGGTGAGTTCGGGCTTTCCACCGCCGTCGTCGCGCTGTTCATGCTGCGCTTTCTGGTGGGCCTGGCCGAAGCGCCATCCTTCCCCGGCAACGCACGCATCGTAGCGGCGTGGTTCCCGACCGCAGAACGCGGCACCGCCTCGGCGATCTTCAACTCGGCGCAATACTTCGCCACCGTACTGTTTGCGCCGCTGATGGGCTGGATCGTCTACAGCTTCGGCTGGCAGCACGTGTTCATCGTCATGGGCGTGATCGGCATCATCTTCTCGGGGATCTGGCTGAAAGTTATCCACAGTCCGCGCCAGCACCCGATGATCAACGACGCCGAGTTCAAGCACATCGCCGACAACGGCGGCATGGTCGACATGGACCAGGACAAAGGTAAAGGCAAAAAG
>NZ_JBFTMK010000100.1:0-11097 GCF_056396965.1 Pseudomonas sp. 05N434 | reverse complement strand
GATCAGCACCGCATCACCGGCAGCGTGACCGAAGTTGTCGTTGATCTCCTTGAACCGGTCGCTGTCGAGAAACAGTACGGCCACTCCCTCATCCAGCTTGCCCGCATTGCGCAAGGCGCGCATCAGGCGGCCTTCGAAAAACGCCCGATTCGGCAACCCGGTAAGGCTGTCATGGCTGGCCTGGTGGGCCAGGGTTTCGTTTTCGCTTTGCAGATGGGTCTGCCAGGACTCGAGCTCGTCGAGCAAAGCATTGAAGTCGTTGCCCAGGTTGTCGAGTTCGGCAATGTCGGCGGGCGGTACGCGCCGGTCGAAAGCACGCTCGCTACGGGCGGCGTGAGCCACGGCAGCCAGGCTGCGCAACGGGCCAGTGATTCCTCGCAATTGCCGACGCGCCAGATAAAGCGCTACCCAGGCACTGACAGCGGTACACAAGACGATTCCCACCAGACCGCTGAGCAAAAAGCGCATCAGGCTGCCGCCGTGACCGATGAGCAAGATGCTGCCGATTTCCCGACCTTGATGAGTAATCGGCATGCTGATGGGTTTTTCCAGAATCGTTCGGGCGATCTGCATTTCAAGATCGGAGAGCCACCCCGTTTCCGGTCGTTGCCAACGTGCGAGCAACTCGCCTTGCTCGTCCATCACTTGTGCATCAGCCACTTCTTCAGTGGAGGCGATCAATGCCAGCGCTTCGGTGGCGGCGGCCTTGTCGTTGAACACCACCGCGGCTTCCACGGTGTAGTTGATCGAACGGGCAATCAGATGCAGGTTGTGATCGGCATAGACCCGCAAAGCCAGAACACCCAGCAGGGTCAGTGAAACACTGGCCATGGCCACACCCACCAGGGCGACGATCAAATGTCCACGGCCGATAACCGACCCCAGGGTCGGGCGTATGCGAGGTTTGAATAGACTCATGGCGCCGCCGGCTTGCGGCGCGACAGTTGCAGCACACTGGGGTGAATGCGTACACCGCTGCGGGCGACCGAGTCGAGGTTGACCTCGAAGGACACCTGCTCATCACCGACCCGCAGACAGAACAGACTGCCGACAGTGCATTGATCGCCGCCTTCGCTGATGCTCACCACCGGGCGTCCCGTCAACGAGGCGAATAGCCGACTGCGTTCATCGCCGGTCAGCTTGCCGATGTACACCGCATCGCATTCACTGGCGATGACCGGATTATCGGCCAGCAACCGTCGTACAGTAACCGGTCGACCCGTGGCTTGTGTGGTGCCTTTGACCAGGTCGTCGGTGTATTCAGTGGGGCCGACCACGCACAGGCGCAGTTGTTGGGGCTCAACAGGCCATCGGGCATAACTGAGGATCCCGAGTACTACCTGAGTGACCGACCTGGCACGTTGGTCGGCTTTGCTCACGATAGTTTCCGACTCAGCACAGGCAACGCCCGTCAACAAACAGAGGAGGCCGGCAAGCAGCACTTGTTTGCAGCCAACGACGCGCCCTGTCGCCCAGACAGYCAACTTCATGCAGGAATTCTCTACGATCGCAACAAAATGATGCCGCAACGATAGCACAGCACCGAAACACCAGCGAGGCGACGCACCATGGCACATCGGACAGACTCCTGCGGCTGGCACCGCCCCTCAATGGCTCGGCCAGGCACCCTCTTCCAGCTCCAGCATTAACCCGCTCAAGCGCTTGACCTTGCGCCGCACGGCCTCTTCGAATACGCCGGCTCGAGGCTCAATCAGGGTGAACCAGTCTTTGGCCCGGGTTATCCCGGTATAGATCAGTTCCTTGGTAAGCACAGGATTCAAAGCATCCGGCAGAATCAACGCCGTATGGGCAAATTCCGAGCCTTGGGATTTGTGCACGGTCATGGCATACACCGTGTCGACATCGTTGAGTCGGCTTGGCAGGACAAAGCGCACACCGCCCTGCCCGTCATTACGCGGGAAGGCCACACGCAGCACGTGCCGCCCGGCCTCCGGGCCTTCACGCTCCGGCAGCTTGAGGGCAATGCCAATGTCACCGTTCATCAAACCCAGGCCATAGTCGTTGCGGGTCATCAGCACGGGCCGACCTTCGTACCACTGATGGTCGCTGTCGATCAGCCGTGCCTTGAGCAGCGCGTCGGTCACGCGCTGATTCAAACCTTCCACGCCCCAAGGCCCTTTGCGTACAGCACACAACAGCTGGAAAGCGTCGAAGGCTTGTAGCACCACGCGAGCCCAATCAGCCCAGCATGGATCGTCGAGCGGGCGGTCGAGCGGTGGTCGCTGGCTGCGCAAAAGACTCAGGTAATGCCGATAACCTTGCGGTCCCCCGCCATGGCCTTCGAGCAACAAGCGCTCCAGCGCCCGGTCCTGCTCACCCTTTAGAGGCAGGGAAAATACGTCGTCATGACTTGCAGCGGCCAATAACTTGCGCGCGTCCTCGGGATGCTGTTGGTTAACCCAACGGGCCAACTGACCAATGCCGCTACCCTCGCCGAAGCGCCGTGAGTGGCGCAGCATCACGACTTGCTGGGCCAGTGGATGCGCGCCCTGGGTGTCTTCCCGCAAACCGCTGGCATCGAGGCGCTCACCGCTGACCGCCTCCAGCCACTGGCGGGTCTGCGGGCTGTACCAACCGGCTTCGGCATCACGACACAGATCGCCCAGTACGGCACCGGCCTCTACCGACGCCAGTTGGTCCTTGTCACCGAGCAGCACCAGACGGGCATGGGGCGGCAACGCATCGAGCAGGTTGGCCATCATTTCCAGGTCGATCATCGAGGCTTCGTCCACCACCAATACATCCAGCGGCAAGCGATTACCCGCGTGGTGACGGAAATGCCGGGTACCGGGACGACTGCCGAGCAAACGGTGCACGGTGGTCACATCCGACGGGATCTTCTCGCGCACCGTTTCAGGCACTTTCAGGGTTTGAACCTGCTGGCTGATGGACTCGGTCAATCGTGCGGCAGCTTTGCCGGTGGGTGCCGCGAGACGAATACGCAGCGGCTTACCGGCCTCCGCTGCGGGTGCCTGGAGCAACGCAAGCAAGCGCACAACCGTGGTGGTCTTGCCGGTTCCCGGGCCGCCGGTGACGATGCTGAATGCACTTCGAGTAGCCAGGGCACACGCGAGCCTCTGCCAGTCGATCACTTCATCAGACCTGGCTGGACCGAACAGAGCGGTCAGGCGTTGGGGCAAATCACCCGGCGTTGCTTCGTGTGCCGCCAGGCGCTGGCGCAGCGCGAGGTCGATGCGCCGTTCGTAAGCCCAGTAGCGGCGCAGGTACAGGCGCTTGCCCGACAGCACCAACGGCCGGTGTTGCGCAGCCTCACGCCCATCGACGGCCAGAGCCACCAGACGACTGGACGCCAGGACCTTGCACCAATGGGCACCGTCCAGCGCCTCAAGCAATTGCGACGGCAGCAACATCGCCCCGCTTTGCACATCACCTTCCGGCGGCAGCGACAAGGCAAAATCCGGCTCTTTCAGTGTTTCGAACAGATCCAGGCAGACATGACCGTGACCCAGTTGGTGACTGATCAACGCGGCGGCCAGCAGCACCAGCGGATCATCGTCGGGAGCGAGCTCGTGGAGAAACGCGACGAAGGCCTTGTCCAGCGCCCGCAGCCAGCCGCGTTCGACCCAGCGCGTGAGCAGCAGCAACAAGTCATCTGCGCGGCTCAACGGGGCCAGGTCCGCCAGACTTTCGGCCGCCAACGGCGTAGGCAGCAAATCGGCGAAAGTGCGACTCATAGCAATACTCCCTGTTCCCAGGCGGGTTCGGCCTTGGGCTCTGGCTTGCCCTGGAACAACCGGTCCAGGCGCTCGATCAGCTCCCGTGGCGGACGGGCAAAATACACACCTTGGCTGGCCGCTCGAGTACCGCGAAGAAACAGATACAACGCTCCACCGACATGTCGGTCGTAATCGTAATCGACCAGCCGAGCCTTAAGCTGGCGATGCAGGGCGAGCAGGTACAGTACGTATTGCAGGTCGTAACGGTTATCGAGAATCGACTGCTCCATGGCCTGCTCGGTATAGGCCGCGTCATCGACGCCCAGCCAGTTGGATTTGTAGTCAGCGACGTAGTAACGGCCTTCATGCTCGAACGTCAGGTCGATGAAGCCTTTGAACATGCCATTGAGCAGCACCGGTTCGGCAGCCACCCGGGCCACGCCGTGATGGGTGTATTGGCGCACCAGCTCATCGAGCTTGAGCACATCGACTTTATGACTGGCGAACCAGAACTCCATCTCGACCCGGTATTGAGACAGTTGCTCGAACACCACCGGCGCCTGCCCGCCACCGATGTGCAACGGGGATTTGAGCAAGTGCTGCAGCCAGCCGCTCAATGTGGTGATCCAGCCTTCCCAGCCACGGCGGTTGCAGCGACGGGCGATCGCGTCTTCCACGGTTTGCGGTGCAGCGGCAAAACCTTCGTCACCGGCCCATTCGAGCAATCCATGAAGAAAAGTGCCGGGGTTCGGCCCACGAGGGAATCGATGGATATCAGCGCCGCCGGCGGCGACTTCTCGTGGCGCTTCGGGATCAAGGCGTTCGTCATCAAAGAGCTTTTGTGCTTGCGCGCTCTCCGGTGCCTCGTCACTGCCCACGCTCAAACTGTCACCAATGCGTAAGGCACTGTAAGAGGCGATCCACCAGTTTTCGCTGGCCTTGCGCCTGGGTATCAGCGGGGCAAGCAAGGTCGCTTCATTGCGTGGCGGATGATAATGCTCGGCGGTCGCGTCAGGCATTTCACCGTAGCTCAGCGCCGCGCAGTCTTGCTGCAGGTCTTCCAGCCAACGACGCAGCCCTGCCGACTCAGCCAATGGCGCACCACCGCCCAGCAGATAGCCCAACGCCGAAAGGTGCAGGACCGAGCCATTGTTATTACCGCGTTTGAGATCAGTCACACCCAGCCAGCACGCATGTTGTGCCCGGGTCAGGGCCACATAGAGCAAACGAAGGTCTTCAGCCAAACGTTCATCGTCGGCTTGGGCGATCAACTCGGCTGTCGGCTTCAAGCTCACCTGTGCCTTACCCGTGGCATCGTGGTAATACAACGGCAGACGACTGCCATCCACCGGTTTTGCCGAGCAGATGAACGGCAGAAACACCAACGGATATTCAAGCCCTTTGGATTTGTGGATGGTCACGACCTTGACCAGTTGCTCGTCGCTTTCCAGGCGCAGGATCTGTTCTTCGCCAGCCTGACCAGACAACGCCAGATGCTCGGACAAATGACGGATCAGAGCTTGCTCGCCATCGAGTTCAGCGGCGGCCTGCTGCAGCAACTCGGACAAGTGCAGCAGGTTGGTCAATATCCGCTCACCATCGCTGCGCGCGATCAACGCCTGGGGCAGCTGAAAATCATGTAGCAATCGCCGCAACATGGGCAGAACGCCCTGTTTGCGCCAGAGCTCGCGGTAACCGCGGAACTGCATGACCCGTGCTTCCCAGGCCAGTTCGTCCTGATTCAGTCGCTCCAGTTCAGCCAGTGAAAGGTTCAGCGTGATGCAGGCCAGCGCGGCACGCAGGGGACGTTCGACATCCGGCTCGGCACAGGCCTTGAGCCACGTCAGCAGATCATGGGCCTCCTGCGCGGCGAATACCGAGTCCTTGTCTGACAGGTAAACACTGCGCACACCGCGAGCGGAAAGTTCGCCGCGCACGGCCTGGGCCTCTTTGCCGTCGCGCACCAGAATCGCGATATCCGCCGGCAGCAGGCCTCTGAGACCCTTACCATCCTGTATGAAGCCCGCACGCCCCTGCTGACCGCCATTGAGCAACGCAGTGATCTCACTGGCGCAGGCGGCGGCCAATTGTTGTCGATACACCACGCCAGACAGTGGCTGGTCAGAGGACAAATGCCAGATGTTCAGGGCAGGCACAACCTGCCCCTCAATGTGCAGGACTTCTTTGCGCCCTTGGGACTCCACGGGCAGAAACGGTACCGGGTTCTCGCCACTCTTCTCCCGGAACAGGAACGCGCCGCGCCCCTGCTCGCGAGATTCTGCGCGCTGGAACACATGGTTCACCGCGTTGACCATGCCATGACTGGAACGGAAATTTGTGCCCAGGGTATGCAGGCGGCCAGTGGTGGCTTGCCGGGCGCGCAGATAGGTATAGATATCGGCACCGCGAAAGGCATAAATCGCCTGCTTCGGGTCGCCGATCAGGAACAGGCCGGATTCAGGGTTGTTGTCTTCGATGCGATAAATGCTCTCGAAGATTCGGTACTGCACCGGGTCGGTGTCCTGAAACTCGTCGATCAGCGCAACCGGGAACTGTTCGCGGATCAAGGTCGCCAGACGCTCACCGCCATCGGACTGCAACGCTGCATCGAGACGCAGCAGCATGTCATCGAAACCCATTTCCGCGCGACGACGCTTTTCTTCCTCGAACCTAGCACCGACCCAGTGGGCGGCATGTTGCAGCACGGCGGCATCGGGGGTCGGCAAGCCATCGAGACTGGCCTTGAGGCCGGGCATCGCATCGAGACCGGGATGACGGGGAGCTTCACCTTTCCAGGCTTCAGCCATGCCATCGGGAGTCAGGCGAGTGAAGCCGGTGCCAATGTCCAGTTGCTCCAGAGATTCGTCTTCGGCCCAGGCCCGGAGCTTTTCGAACCAGGGTTCGAAGTAGCGCGCCTGCATCTTGCGACCATCGACGCTTTTGCTCGCGACGCCCTGATGACAGATGGCAAGCAGCTCATCGGCCCATTGGCGCCAGGGCATCTTGAGCTCGAGCAACGCGGCCCGTCGTTCCTCCAGGCACTCGGCGATCAACTCGGCAGGTTCTTTACCTTCAACGCTGTCACGCTCGCTGGCGAACAACCCACGCACTCGCGGCAACAACGCTGCCGGCCCCCCCCAGTTGCCGCGAACCCAATTCAGCGCATCGCCTTGCATCGGATAGCAGAACAGTCGCCAGTAGTCGCGCAGGACTTCGCCAAGCAAATCACTGTGATCGGTTTCCAGGGTCTGGGTGAACAGGCTGCCACTGTCGAATGCATGTTCGCGCAGCATGCGCTGGCACCAACTGTGGATGGTCGATACCGCGGCTTCATCCATCCACTGGGCGGCGATGTCCAGACGGTTTGCACAGCCTGGCCACTGTTCGGGGAGGTATTGCTCGCGCAACTCGGCAATCAGGCCATCCGGTGCCGGTGTCTCATCGCGGAAAAAACGCGCAGCTTCAGCCAGTCGCGTACGAATACGTTCGCGCAGTTCTTTGGTCGCGGCATCGGTGAAGGTCACCACGAGGATTTGCGGCGGCAGCAATTCACGACCAAAACCACTCGACTCGTCGYCATGACCAAGGACCAGACGCAAGTACAGCGCAGAAATGGTGAAGGTCTTGCCCGTCCCGGCGCTGGCTTCGATCAGTTGGCTTCCACGCAGGGGGAATGCCAGGGCCAGCGGTGTTTTCGTGGTCATGAGCGCGCCTCCTCGCTGGTCAATGAACGCCAGGGAGCCTCAAGCAGCGGCCGATACAAAGCGTCGCACCAATCGGGGAAGGTCTCGTCGGCAATCAAAACATCGTAGTCGGCGTATTGCCGAGCGAGTGCCGGGCTTTCGCGGCGCTCACCATCAGTGGTCTGGCCATCGCCTTCATAGGCCTTGCGGGCAGCGGCGTCAGCCTTGACCGGATCGGTTTGAGCCAGCCAGGCGAAGGCTGTTTTTACGGCAATCGGCAACGGCTGGCGCATGCCCGTTTGCCAGGCCAGCAACAGATTACCCAAGGCATCAAGTGCTGCATCCTTCGCCAACGGAGCCAGTAACAGACTGTCGTCGCTGGCCACCAMCGCGGTGGTCATCGACATCCCGCTGGCACAGGCAACCAGGTGATTGATCCATGGTCGTGTCAGACGATGCCATTTGCGTGTCTTGAGCGAGCCGATGCTGTTGGGAATCGTGGTGACCGATAGCAAACCACCGTCCGCACGTTGATGCAGGCCACTGAGCCAGCCCTCCAGACGCAGCCCATGCAGTTCCAGACTCACGGGCAACGCGCTGGCAAGTGGGGAAGGCCATAACGCCAGAAGCTGTTGATAGCGCTGCAACAGATCCGGCAACGGCTCGATCAACTCTCGCTGCAGACATTCGCCGAAACCGGCCATGGGCAAGAGCCCGCTGTTCTGCAGACGTTTCGCCTGTGCTTCCAGTACCTGATCGATTTGGTCCAATTGCCCGAGCGCTGCTTCGAGCAAGCTGTCGCTGAGGCTATAGCGTTGCAGCGCGTCGAGTACAAATGGCTCTTCATCCGCCAAAGGCGCTTCGGCAGCCTCGAAGAACACTTTGAGTCGCTGACTGAAGAAATGCCGTACCGGATTGCGCAGAAAATCCTGCAACTGACCCAGGCTCAGCGGCTCGTCCTGAATATAGGGCTCAAGAACCTCGATGGCAGGCGTCAAACCGCTGGACTGATGAAGTACCTGCCACTCGCTGGCGTAGCTGAACAAATCATCGCCTTCATGGAAGTAGCGTGCACTGAAGGGTTGCAGCGGATGTTCCTGAGTCATGGACTCAAGCAGATCAGCCTTGTCATCGTGCAATCGCCAACCGCTGGCGAGATGATCACGTAGTTGTCCTATCAATACCGAAGCCGGGCGCTCACTGTTGTCCCGAATACTGCGGCCGACCCAGCTGATATAGAGTTGGTCCCGCGCCGACAACAAGGCTTCCAGCAACAGATAGCGGTCATCTTCACGCCGGGAACGATCGCCGGGCCGGTAGTCGCTGCCCATCAGGTCGAAGTCCAGTGGCGGCTGCGCGCGAGGGTAATCGCCGTCATTCATACCCAGCAGGCAGACCAGTTTGAACGGGATCRCTCGCATGGGCATCAGGGTACAGAAGTTGACGGCACCGGCGAGAAAGCGCTGAGACAAGCGACCTTGGTCGAGGCCAGCCAGCCAGGCTTCTCGGACTACGGTCAGTGGTAACTCGTCCTGCAAGCCTACTGACTCGCAGGTCTCAAGCCAGGTCTCGCGCAACTCTTCGAGTTGAGCCAATAAATAGTCGTCATGTTCGTTACTGGCCTGGAAGAACAACTGCACCAGTGCTTGCAAGCGGATGCCCCAGAGTTTGGGCGACGCAGGTTGGGTGAGCTCCTGCTGGRCAATCTCCAGTGCATCCAGCAGTGCGACCAAAGGACCTATGAGCGCAGCATCCAGGCCACCGATCTCGTCGTAGGGTTCAATACCCTCGCAGGCACTGGCACTGCCCACGGCATAACCAAGCAACATCCGTCGCAAGCCGAAACGCCAACTGTTTTGCTCCAGTTCTTCTGGCAGGCCCAGACCCGCACGCTGCTCGGCATTCATCCCCCAACGGATACCTGCGCCTTCGATCCAGCGGTGCAAAGTCGGCAGGTCACGTTCCTCTACGCCAAAGCGAGCGCGTAATGCCGGAACGTCCAGCAGATCGAGAATTTCGCTGACGGGGAAACGACTGTCGGGCAGCTTGAGCAGATGCTCGACAGCGATCAGTAGCGGGTCCCTGCCGCGCTGGCCTTGGTCCGCGAGCGTGAAGGGAATGAAGCGTGGGTCGTGCCGATCAAGCTGACCAAAGACAGCGCGGATGTGGGGGGCGTAACTGTCGATGTCTGGAACCATCACGATCACGTCGCGAGGCCTTAAGTCTGGATCAGCACTGAATCGTGCGAGCAGCTGATCGTGGAGAATCTCCACTTCGCGTTGAGCGCTATGGGCGATGTGAAAACGGATCGATTCGTCCTTTGTCAGATCGACTGCAGGCCAACTCTCGCGAGTTTCGTTCAGGGGGCGCAATTCCAGGATGTCGTCCTGCAACTGATTGAGCATGCTCTGAGGCTGGTTATCGCTGAAAAGGTCGATGCGCCCATCGCGAAATGCCGAGCGATAGCTGTTGGGATCGTCGTAACTGTCGAGCAGATTGATGTAGTCCCGCCCCTGCTTGCCCCACGCCGCCAATAGCGGGTGGGCATGTTGATGGAGCGTTTGCGGATCAAGCACAACCGGCATGCCACGCTTGCGAGCCTGGCGTTTGTATTGATGCCGCAACAGGTCTTTATCGGCGACGATGTCCGCCCAATGGTGGCGACATGGGTTGTGTACGCACAGCAAGACCTGACTGAATCGAGCCAGCCCGGCAAGTGCTTCCAAGGCTTGAGCTGGCAGTGAAGAAATCCCGAAAACAATCACCCTGGAAGGCAATCCACTGGGCGCGCTGTCGAGACTATTGATACGCTCGATAAAGCGTTGGTGGACACCCGCACGGCTTTGCGCCATGCCTTGTGCACCGACATCCAGCAACAGCGCACGCCACAGCTCTGCTTGCCAGCAGTTGGCCGGAGTCAGGGCTTTGGCTTCGCCTCTGCCATTTCGTAATTGGTGACGGCCTTCTGCCCAGTCTTCGAGCCAGTCCGCCCTGTACACCTGATATTGGTCGAATAGATCGGCCAGCCGCTCCGCCAATTGATAGCGTTTGCGTAAGTCGGTGTCATTCGTAAGGAAGCGCTGCAGGGGTTCGAAGTGCGGTTGGTTGATCAACTGTGGCAGCAGACGCATCAGGCGCCAAGTCAGCGGGGCTTTATCGAGCAGGGACTTGGCCGGGATTTCGTCACGTCCCAGCACCATGCGATAGAGCTGCCACATGAAGCTGCCTGGCAACTGCACATCGATGGCGGCAGCGATTCCGCAGCCGCCCATGTCGTCATCTTCTGGGTCCTCGGCCAGTGCCAGCTTCAGCCATTGGGCGATGCCGTTGCTCTGCACCAGGGCAATTTCATTTTCCAAGGGAGCCAGCGGGTAGCGCCGCATCCAACTGACCACCAGGCTGCGCAGCTCGTCCAGGCGGTTGCCGTGAACCACCATAAAACCAGCRCTGAGGGACGTAGCGTCCGGCATAAAGGCTTCCTTGGGAAAATACAAAAGCTAGGGCCGAACCTTAGCACTGTCGGCAGACCGTGACAGCCGGGACCGTTCCGATGTTGCTGTACGAACTTTCCTGCGGGCAAAACAAAACCCCTACCTGCATACGCAGATAGGGGTTTCGGAATTTAATCTTGACGATGACCTACTCTCACATGGGGAAACCCCACACTACCATCGGCGATGCATCGTTTCACTTCTGAGTTCGGGATGGGATCAGGT
>NZ_JBFTMK010000099.1:0-11782 GCF_056396965.1 Pseudomonas sp. 05N434 | reverse complement strand
ATGATACACGGCGTCTACCTAATTAGCTAAATCCGTGGTATTTGGGGTTTTTTTCATGCAAGCGTATCAACGCGATTTCATTCGTTTTGCCATCGATCGCGGCGTTTTGCGCTTCGGTGAGTTCACCCTGAAGTCCGGGCGCACCAGTCCATACTTCTTCAATGCCGGCCTGTTCAACTCAGGGAAGGCCCTGGCACAGCTGGGCCGTTTCTATGCGGCAGCCATCGTCGAGAGCGGTATTTCCTTCGACGTACTGTTCGGCCCGGCCTACAAAGGCATCCCGTTGGCGGCAGCCACCGCCGTGGCACTGGCCGAACATCACGACCGTGACCTGCCATGGTGCTTCAATCGCAAGGAAGCCAAGGCCCACGGCGAAGGTGGCAGCCTGGTTGGCGCGCCATTGACTGGCGACGTGCTGATCATCGACGACGTGATCACCGCGGGCACCGCCATCCGCGAAGTGATGCAGATCATCGCTTCCCAGGACGGCGCCAAAGCTGCCGGTGTGCTGATCGCCCTGAACCGTCAGGAGCGTGGCAATGGTGAGTTGTCGGCCATCCAGGAAGTGGAACGTGACTTCGGCATTCCGGTGATCAGCATCGTTTCGCTGAACCAGGTGCTGGAGTTCCTGGCTGACGATCCGCAGCTCAAGCAACATTTGCCTGCGGTTGAAGCCTACCGCGCCCAGTTCGGCGTGTAATCACGCTCCCACAGGGATTGCAGACAGCAAAAGACCCCGCTCAGCATGTTGAGCGGGGTCTTTTGTTTATGTATGGCCCAGTCCCCCAGCATTATTTTTTGCTGGTGCTGCTGAATGTCTCGGCTTTTTTGATCCCGCTGGGTTCATTGGTTTTCTCCGGGTACGGATCAGCCACAGCATCGCCCTGGCCAGTCAGAATTCTCCAGCCATGACGGGTGTGTGCGGTCTTGCGGAGTTGCGGGCAGGGCGGCATCGATGTTTTGCCCTGATTCGAGTATTCGTGACCGCAATCGACACAGGCATCGGTGCCAGGTGAAACATCGCTGCCGTAAGGGACGTAGTCTTTTTGCATGGGTAGACCTCCTGTGGATTCAGAGAAGATCCTATGCAGATTGCTTCCTTCGTGAAGTCGGACGTTTCGCCCAATCAGGTCAGGCATTTCCGGCGCGCATAAAAAAGATCGCAGACTTCGTCAGCTCCTACAGGTTTTTCGTACATCCGAAATCCGTAGGTGCTGCCGAAGGCTGCGATCTTTTTAAGGTTTTGAATCAGGGACGCTTGCGATTGCTGATCAGCGTACCCACACCGGTGTCGGTGAAGATTTCCAGCAGAATTGCATTTGGCACCCGACCATCAATGATCAGCGAGCTGCCCACGCCACCCTGTACCGCTTCCAGCGCGCAACGGATCTTCGGCAGCATGCCGCCGTAGATGGTGCCGTCGGCGATCAGGTCGTCGACTTGCTGGGTGCTCAGGCCGGTCAGGACCTTGCCGCTCTTGTCCATCAGGCCGGCAATGTTGGTCAGCAGCATCAGCTTCTCAGCTTTCAGAGCCTCGGCCACTTTACCGGCCACCAGATCGGCGTTGATGTTGTACGACTCGCCGTTGGCACCGACGCCGATCGGCGCGATCACCGGAATGAAATCGCCTTTGACCAGCAGGTTCAGCAGGTCGGTGTTGATCCCGACCACTTCGCCGACGTGGCCGATGTCGATGATTTCCGGCTGGGTCATCTCAGGGGTCTGGCGGGTGACGGTGAGCTTCTTCGCGCGAATCAGCTCGGCGTCTTTACCGGTCAGGCCGATGGCGCTGCCGCCGTGACGGTTGATCAGGTTGACGATGTCCTTGTTGACCTGGCCGCCGAGGACCATTTCCACCACGTCCATGGTCGCGGCGTCGGTGACGCGCATGCCATCGACAAAGTGGCTCTCGATCGACAGTCGCTTGAGCAGGTCGCCGATTTGCGGGCCGCCGCCGTGAACCACCACCGGGTTGATGCCGACGGCTTTCATCAGCACGATGTCGCGGGCGAAGCCGGTTTTCAGCTCCTCGCTTTCCATCGCGTTGCCGCCGTATTTGATCACCAGCGTCTTGCCGACATAGCGGCGAATGTAAGGCAGCGCTTCGGACAGGACCTTGGCGGTGTTGGCGGCGGCTTCGCGTTCGAGGGTCATTCAGGGCTCCGGGTGCTTCAATAGATCAAAACGGTAGTTGGAGATCAGGTGCAACGCGCTTCAGCTGGACGTGGAATACATCCTTGATGCGCTGCAATTCAGCCTCGTCATCGGCCTCGAAGCGCAGCACCAGCACCGGTGTGGTGTTGGAGGCGCGAACCAGGCCCCAGCCTTTGGCATAGTCGACTCGCACGCCGTCAATGGTGGTCAGGTCGGCGCCTTCACCCCACTGTGCGTCGTGCAGTGCATCAATGATGCTGAATTTGCTCTCTTCGGTCACATGGATATTGATTTCCGGCGTAGAAATATCGTTCGGGAAGGTCGCGAACAACTCTTCCGCGGTGGATTTCTCTTTGCTGAGGATCTCCAGCAGCCGCGCGGCGCTGTAAATGCCGTCGTCGAAACCGAACCAGCGCTCCTTGAAGAAGATATGCCCGCTCATTTCGCCGGCCAACAGGGCGCCGGATTGTTTCATTTTCTTTTTGATCAGCGAGTGACCTGTTTTCCACATCAGTGGGCGACCGCCATATTCTTTGATCAGCGGGATCAGGCGACGGGTGCATTTGACGTCGAAGATGATTTCCGCGTCGGGGTTGCGTGCTACCACATCCTTGGCGAACAGCATCAGCAGGCGGTCCGGGAACACGACGCTGCCGGTGTTGGTGACCACGCCCACGCGGTCGCCATCACCGTCGAAGGCCAGGCCCAGGTCGGCGTTGGTTTCCTTGACCTTGGCGATCAGGTCTACCAGGTTTTCCAGCTTGCCCGGGTCCGGGTGATGGTTCGGGAAGTTGCCATCGACATCGCAGAACAGCGGGATGACTTCGCAGTTCAGGGCTTCGATCAGTTGCGGGGCAATCACGCCGGCCGCGCCATTGCCGCAATCGACCACCACTTTCAGGCGGCGGGCGAGTTTGATGTCCTGGACGATTTCGGTGTTGTAGCGGTCGAGGATCTCGACCTTGGTGATGCTGCCCTTGCCGCTGCTCAGGTTGTTGGTCTTGAGGCGGTCGTGCAGGGCCTGGATCTGTTCGTTGGCCAGGGTATCGCCAGCTATGACGATCTTGAAGCCGTTGTAGTTCGACGGGTTGTGGCTGCCGGTGAGCATCACCCCGGATTTGCCGGCCAGTACGTTGGCGGCGTAGTACAGCGCTGGCGTTGGCACCAGGCCGACGTCGCTGACGTGGCAACCGCTGTCGGCCAGGCCCTGAATCAGTTGTTCCACCAGTTCCGGGCCGGACAGGCGACCGTCGCGGCCGACGGACACATTGGGCTCGCCCTGGGCCAGGCTCTGGGAGCCGATGGCGCGGCCGAGCCAATAAGCCGTTTCCGCGTTCAAGAATTCCGGGACGGTGCCACGAATGTCGTAGGCGCGGAAGATGCTGTCGGGGAACTTGGGTGCGACTTGGGCTGGGGTGCTCATCTGTAGGAATGCTCCATCTCGAAAGTGGCTAGACCTGCCGGCGAAGAACTCGTCGGCTGGCTCGGACTGAAGGGTATGACGGCGTTTTCCGCAGAGAGTTCGTGGTGCGAAAAGGCCATGTCACCAATGTCGACGAGTATTGGGTCGATCAATGCCTTGATTTTCAGTGGTAAACCTTCCAGATGACGTCTGTGTGATTTGTGGCGAGGGAGCTTGCTCCCGCTTGAATGCGCAGCACTCACAACGTCGGCAATAGTTGCCAGAGTCGTGGGGCCGCTACGCTTTCCAGCGCGAGCAAGCTCGCTCGCCACAGAGGGCATATCAGTGACTGCCTGAATGTCCGAACCCGCCAGTGCCGCGCTGGGTTTCGACGAACTCTTCGACCATTTCGAAGTGCGCTTGAACCACTGGTACCAGAACAAGTTGTGCGAGGCGTTCGCCAACGACCATGTTGAAGTCGGTCTGGCCACGGTTCCAGCACGAGACCATCAGCGGGCCCTGGTAATCGGAGTCGATCAGGCCGACCAGGTTGCCCAGCACGATGCCGTGCTTATGGCCCAGGCCTGAGCGCGGCAGAATCAAGGCCGCCAGGCCCGGATCGCCGATGTACACCGACAGGCCGGTAGGGATCAGCAGGGTCTCGCCCGGCTTGATGACAGTGTCTTTTTCCAGCATGGCGCGCAGGTCGAGGCCGGCGGAGCCGGGCGTGGCGTACTGCGGCAGCGGAAATTCGCTGCCGATGCGTGGGTCGAGGATCTTGGCTTGCAAAGCGTGCATGTAAATTAAACCTGGTTCAGACGTTCGGCGATAAAAGTGATCAGCTGGCGGGCAATCTTGCCTTTGCTGGTCTGGGCAAAAATAGTGGCGTGCAGCTCACGGTCGATCACGCTGCAGGCGTTTTCTTCGCTGTTGAAGCCAATACTCGGGTTGGCGACGTCGTTGGCGACGATCAGGTCGAGGTTCTTGTCTTTCAACTTGCGGGCAGCGTAGTCGAGCAGGTGTTCGGTTTCGGCGGCAAAGCCGACACTGAACGGACGGTCGGGACGGGTGGCGATGGTGGCCAGAATGTCTGGGTTGCGTACCATCTGTAGCAACAAGCCGTCGCCGCTTGTAGGGTCTTTCTTGAGTTTCTGTGGGGCCACGACTTCCGGGCGGTAGTCCGCGACCGCCGCCGAGGCGATAAACAGGTCGCAAGGAATCGCGGCTTCACAAGCGGCGAGCATGTCCCGGGCGCTGACCACGTCGATGCGGGTGACGCGATCCGGGGTCGGCAGGTGCACGGGACCTGTGATCAGGGTCACGCGGGCGCCGGCTTCTACCGCGGCTTCGGCCAGGGCAAAGCCCATTTTGCCGGAGCTGTGGTTGGTGATGTAGCGCACCGGGTCGATGTTTTCCTGGGTCGGGCCGGCGGTGATCAGCACGTGTTTGCCGGTCAGCGCCTGGCGCTGGAAGCAGTCTGCCGCGCACTGGGCGAGGTCGGTGGCTTCGAGCATGCGGCCCATGCCGACGTCGCCGCAGGCCTGGCTGCCGGAGGCCGGGCCGAAGACTTTGAAGTCGCGGCTTTCGAGGGTTTGCAGGTTGGCCTGGGTCGCCGGATCGCGCCACATGGCCTGATTCATCGCCGGCGCCACGGCGACTACCGCGTCGGTGGCCAGCACCAGCGTGGTCAGCAGGTCGTCGGCAATGCCTTGGGCCAGGCGAGCGATCAGGTCCGCAGTGGCAGGGGCGATCAATACCAGATCGGCCCATTTGGCCAGTTCGATGTGGCCCATGGCGGCTTCGGCCGCCGGGTCCAGCAGGTCCAGGTGGACCGGGTGCCCGGACAGGGCCTGCATGGTCAGCGGGGTAATGAATTCGCTGCCGCCACGGGTCATGACCACGCGCACTTCGGCGCCCTGGTCGATCAGGCGGCGAACCAGCTCGGCGCTCTTGTAGGCAGCAATGCCGCCGCCGACGCCCAGAACGATGCGTTTCCGATACAGCCGCTGCATAGGTCTGCCTTTCATTTCGTTGATGACTGCATGGCGATACCCCCTCCCCAGGGGTGAAATCGCCCGCAAAAAAGATGGGCTACGATATCACAGCGACCGCTACGGAACAGCGGCGCCCACTTACATGGAGGTGTTATGAGCATTCGCGATTGGCCAGCGGCGGAGCGACCGCGGGAGAGGTTACTTGAGTTGGGTTCGGCGAGTCTTTCGGACGCCGAGTTGCTAGCGATTTTTTTACGTACCGGTGTATCGGGTAAAAGTGCAGTAGATCTGGCACGACATCTGCTGAGTCAGTTTGGCAGCCTGCGTTCACTGCTCGAAGCCGATCAAACTGCGTTCAGCAGGCAATTGGGGCTCGGGCCGGCGAAATTCGCTCAGTTGCAAGCGGCACAGGAAATGGGCAGGCGGCATTTAGCCGAACGTGCGCGCCAGAAATCGGCACTGGAAAATCCGCAGGCGGTTCGTGATTACCTGAAGTCGATGCTGCGCCATGAGCCTCACGAGGTATTCGGCTGTCTGTTTCTGGATTCAAAACATCAAGTGCTGACCTTTGAAGTGCTGTTTCGCGGCTCCATCGACAGTACCAGTGTCTATCCAAGACAAGTGGTTAAACGCGCTTTGGCCCACAACGCCGCAGCGTTGATCCTCTGCCACAACCATCCGTCGGGTAACTCCAATCCCAGTCAAGCCGACCGGATGCTGACCAAGCGCCTGCAAGAAGCGCTGGACCTGATCGATGTGCGGGTGCTCGACCATTTCATCGTCGGTGATGGCGATCCGTTGTCCATGGCCGAGTACGGGTGGATGTGAAGAGGAAAGGCTAGATGAGTCACTGTGAGCGAGCCTGCTCCCACGGCTTTTGTGGTGACGCTGATTACTTGAAGTTGACCTTGGAGTAATCCTGCCGGCCAAACGGGCTGACCCGATAACCCTCGACGTCTTTGCGCGTCAGGGCGAAGGCCGTGGGGTGGGCCAGTGGCAGCCACAATGCCTGTTGCTGTATTTGCGCCTGGGCCTGTTCGTAGAGCTTGGTGCGTACACCTTGCTCGCCAGTGGTCTTGCCGGCGCTGATCAGCTTGTCCAGATCCTGGTTGCAGTAACGGGCGAAGTTGGTGCCGGCTTTGATCGCCGCACAGGAAAACTGCGGCGTGAGGAAGTTGTCCGGGTCACCGTTGTCGCCGGCCCAGCCCATGAACAGCAGGTCATGCTCGCCGGCCTTGGCGCGGCGAATCAGTTCGCCCCATTCGATCACGCGGATCTCTGCTTGAATGCCGATTTCCGCCAGGTCGGACTGAAGCAATTGCGCACCGAGGCTCGGGTTGGGGTTCAGCAGGCTGCCGGAAGGACGGGTCCAGATGGTGGTCTGGAAACCGTTCTTGAGTCCGGCCTTGGCCATCAATGCCCGGGCTTTCTCGACATCATGCGGGTAGCCCGGCAAGTTTTTGGCATAGCTCCAGGTGTTGGGCGGATAGGGCCCATTGGCAGGTTCGGCGGTGTCTTCGAATACGGCCTTGAGGTAGTTGGCCTTGTCGAACGCCAGGTTGATTGCCTGGCGCACTTCCGGCTTGTCCAGCGGCGGATGTTGGCTATTGATGCCGACGAATGCGGTCATGAAGGCGTCAGTCTTTTCCACCTTCAGGGTCGGCTCCTGCTTCGCAGCCTGCACGTCCAGCGGTTTCGGCGACAGGGCGATCTGACACTCGTTGCGGCGCAATTTCTGCAAGCGCACGTTGGCGTCCGGGGTGATCGCGAAGATCAACGGGTCCACCGATGGCTTGCCCTGGAAGTAGTCGCGGTTGGCCTTATAGCGAATCGAGGCATCTTTCTGGAAACGCGTGAAGATGAACGGGCCGCTACCGATCGGCTGGCTGTTGAGCTTCTCCGGAGTGCCGGCCTTCATCAGTTGCTCGGCGTACTCGGCCGAATAGATCGAGGCGAAGCCCATGGTCAGGGTCGRCAGGAACGTCGAGTCCGGGTGATCGAGGGTGAAGCGGATGGTGAGCGGGTCCAAGGCGTCGATCTTTTTGATCAGTGTCGGTAACTGCATCGACTGAGCGTGCGGGAAGCCGCTCTGGGCGATTTTGTGCCATGGGTTTGCCGGATCGAGCATGCGGTCGAAACTGAATTTCACGTCTTCGGCGGTCAGGTCGCGCGTCGGGCTGAAATACTCGGTGCGGTGAAATTTCACCTGCGGATGCAACTTGAAGACGTAGGTCAGGCCGTCGGGCGTGACGTCCCAGCTGTCCGCGAGGCTGGCGACCACTTTGCCGCTGGCCGTGTCGAAGTCCACCAGGCGGTTCATCAGCACGTCGGCCGAGGCGTTGGTGGTGGTCAACGAGTTGTATTGCACCACGTCGAACCCTTCCGGACTGGCCTCGGTGCAGACGCTCAGGGCGGCGGCATGGGCCAGGGGGCTCAGCAGAAGCGGGGCGAGCAACAGTGGTAGGGCAGCGAGGCGCATGGTCGGATTCCTTTACAGATCGAAGGCCCATCTGCAAGTGCAGTCTGGAAAAGGCTTACCCTAGTGGGCTCTTTTGCAAATGACTATCCCCTTTTTCATTTTCAGGGGAGTATGGGCGATTGTTTTCGGTGAGTGACGGTTGAGAAAAACCCTGAATTGGCCCGTTGGCCGATTCTCTGCGACGAGCGGTCGCTATCGGGCTTAGCCTTTGCCCAAGGCGCTCGGCGCCCGAAAAATCGGGTTTTTATCAACTCAATTCACACCGGTTGTTGTTGCTCTCTGGTCTTTCTGGTATAAAGCAGCGCTCTTTTCTAGGGGCCCGGTTCCTTCGTTTGTAGGTGTAGCCGGTAAGACCCTTAAAGAAACGCGGCGCCTGGCGCCAAATGACTGAGAGATTAAGCGGCCAACCCATGCCGGGTTGGGCATGTGGTTTTAGAGGGCTGAGGCATGTCGAGAGTCTGTCAAGTTACCGGTAAGGGTCCGGTGACTGGGAATAACATTTCCCACGCAAACAACAAAACCCGTCGTCGTTTCCTGCCGAACCTGCAGCATCACCGCTTCTGGGTTGAGTCCGAGAAACGTTTTGTGCGTCTGCGCGTATCTGCCAAAGGCATGCGTATCATCGACAAGCGTGGCATTGATGTCGTGCTGGCCGAAATCCGTCGCGATGGCAAGATCTAAGGGAGCTAATCATGCGTGAATTGATTCGTTTGATTTCGAGCGCCGGTACTGGTCACTTCTACACTACCGACAAGAACAAGCGCACTACTCCGGACAAAATCGAGATCAAGAAATATGATCCGGTTGTTCGTAAGCACGTGATCTACAAAGAAGGCAAAATCAAGTAATTGATTTTTCCTCCTTACGAAAAAGGCCCGTATCGCGAGATACGGGCCTTTTTTGTTGCCTGTCGGTTCAAGCGGCACAAACCCTCAAGCCTTCTGTTCAAACACCACATAAATCTTGCGGCACGGCTCCAGCACTTCCCAGGTGCCTTTGAAACCGGCCGGAATCACGAAGCGATCGCCCACGCGCAGGGTCTTGGCGCCGCCGTTGTCATCGCGAAGCACTGACACCCCCTGAACGATTTCGCAGTATTCGTGTTCGGTGTAGTTCACCCGCCACTGACCGACTTCGCCTTCCCAGACACCTGCACTCATCTGGCCGCACGGGCTGTTGTAGTGGTTGTACACCGTTTGTTCGGGGTCGCCCTTGAGGACTTTGGCCGGGTCTGGCCGATAGCGATCGGGCTGGGTGGTGGCCTGACTGAAATCGACGATATCCTGAATGCTCATGTTGGTATTCCCACGTGATTGCGGCGCGACTGACTGGAAAGTTGAAAGTCTATGTTTATTAAAATGAACATCGCAAGGCCATTTAACGGCCCTTTGTCAAATATATTGAAACTTCACCCGTCGCTGGTTTAGGGTAACGGTTGCCTTGAGCCGAAAAGCAGGCTGGCCGGGCAGAATTCCTGACARCACCCGCGAAGAGCGCGGGCGCTCGTATTCAATAAGAGGAGGACACTCGTATGACCACCCTGACTCGTGCCGACTGGGAACAACGGGCTCGCGATCTGAAGATCGAAGGCCGTGCCTACATCAATGGCGAATACACCGATGCAGTCTCCGGTGAAACGTTCGAGTGCATCAGCCCTGTCGATGGCCGTCTGCTGGGCAAGATTGCCAGCTGTGACGCCGCCGACGCCCAGCGCGCCGTGGAAAACGCTCGCGCCACGTTCAATTCCGGCGCCTGGTCGCGCCTGGCGCCGACCAAGCGCAAAGCCACCATGATTCGTTTTGCCGGCCTGCTGAAACAGCACGCCGAAGAGCTGGCCCTGCTCGAAACCCTGGACATGGGCAAGCCGATCAGCGATTCCCTGTACATCGACGTTCCTGGCGCGGCGCAAGCCCTGAGCTGGAGTGGTGAGGCCATCGACAAGCTCTACGACGAAGTCGCCGCCACCCCGCACGATCAGTTGGGGCTGGTGACTCGCGAGCCGGTCGGTGTGGTCGGTGCGATCGTGCCGTGGAACTTCCCGTTGATGATGGCCTGCTGGAAACTCGGCCCGGCGCTGTCCACCGGTAACTCAGTGATCCTCAAGCCTTCGGAAAAATCGCCGCTGACGGCTATTCGTATTGCAGCGCTGGCAGTTGAAGCCGGCATCCCGAAAGGTGTGCTGAACGTGCTGCCGGGTTACGGTCATACCGTCGGCAAGGCCCTGGCCTTGCACAATGATGTCGACACCCTGGTGTTTACCGGTTCGACCAAGATCGCCAAGCAACTGCTGATCTACTCCGGCGAATCGAACATGAAGCGTGTCTGGCTTGAAGCCGGTGGCAAGAGCCCGAACATCGTGTTCGCCGATGCGCCGGACCTGCAAGCCGCCGCCGAATCGRCTGCCAGCGCTATTGCCTTCAACCAGGGCGAAGTCTGCACCGCCGGTTCGCGCCTGCTGGTCGAGCGTTCGATCAAAGACAAATTCCTGCCACTGGTGATCGAAGCCCTCAAGGCCTGGAAGCCGGGCAATCCGCTGGACCCGGTGACCAACGTCGGTGCGCTGGTGGATACCCAGCAGATGAACACCGTGCTGTCCTACATCGAATCCGGTCATACCGATGGCGCCAAGCTGGTGGCTGGCGGCAAGCGTATTCTTCAGGAAACCGGGGGCACCTACGTCGAGCCGACGATTTTCGACGGTGTYAGCAACGCGATGAAAATTGCCCAGGAAGAAATCTTTGGCCCGGTGTTGTCGGTGATCACTTTCGATACCGCCGAAGAAGCCGTTGCGATTGCCAACGACACCCCTTACGGCCTCGCGGCGGCAGTATGGACCACGGACATCTCGAAGGCCCACCTCACCGCCAAGGCATTGCGTGCGGGTAGCGTTTGGGTCAACCAGTACGATGGCGGCGACATGACCGCGCCGTTCGGTGGCTTCAAACAGTCCGGGAACGGTCGCGACAAGTCATTGCACGCGTTCGACAAGTATGTTGGATGTGATGGCCTCTTCGCGAGCAAGCCCGCTCCCACATTTACTTTGTGCGGCCAGTAAAAATAGCAATCCACAGGAGCGTGGAACATGCGTTGGGCGACTTATTTCGCCGTCTTGGCGTCTGTCTTGAGTGTCGGCCTGGCCCTGGGCGTCAGCATGCCGTTAGTGTCGCTGCGCCTGGAAGGCTGGGGTTACGGCTCGTTCGCGATTGGCGTGATGGCGGCGATGCCGGCCATTGGCGTGTTGCTGGGGGCGAAGATCTCCAGCCATCTCGCGGCCCGTCTTGGCACGGCCAATCTGATGCGCCTGTGCCTGTGGGCCGGGGCGGTGTCCATCGGCTTACTAGCGCTATGGCCGAGCTACCCGATCTGGCTGGTGCTGCGGTTGATGATCGGGGTGATCCTGACACTCGTCTTCATCCTTGGTGAAAGCTGGATCAACCAACTGGTGGTCGAGCAATGGCGCGGCCGATTGGTAGCGCTGTATGGCAGCAGTTATGCGCTGAGTCAGCTGGCCGGGCCGCTACTGTTGGGGGCGTTGGGCACCGAGCACGATTACGGTTTCTGGGTGGGCGTCGGTTTGCTGATGACGTCACCGTTCCTGCTGCTGGGCCGTAGCGGAGCGCCCACCAGTGAGGCCTGCAGCGTGACCCTCAACGATTTGCTGAACTTCTGCCGCGGCCTGCCGGCAATTGCCTGGGCGGTGTCGCTGTTTGCTGCGTTCGAAGCGATGATCCTGACCTTGTTGCCGGTCTACTG
>NZ_JBFTMK010000098.1:0-17993 GCF_056396965.1 Pseudomonas sp. 05N434 | reverse complement strand
GCATCTGCCCCTCAGATTATCAGTTACCGGACATTCGGTTATTCGGCGTCGAGTTGTTTACCACAGGTTTCCGGCAAGCTGAGCGCCGCCAGGATCACCACCCCGTAGGACACCGCCGCGAAAGCCCCGATTCCCACGCTCAATGGCACCTTCTGACTGAGCAAGCCGATCAGCAGCGGAAACAACGCCGCCAGTGCCCGACCGATGTTGTAGCAAAAACCCTGGCCCGAGCCGCGAATCCGCGTTGGAAACAACTCGGTCAGAAACGAACCCATGCCGCTGAAAATCCCCGAAGCGAAGAAGCCCAAGGGGAAGCCCAGCCAGAGCATCACGCCGTTGCTGACCGGCAATTGGGTGTACAGCAAAACAATGGTGAACGAGCCGACGGCAAACAGAATGAAGTTCTTTTTACGACCAAGGATGTCAGTCAGATACGCGCTGATTACATAACCGACGTAAGACCCGATGATCACCATCGCCAGATAACCGCCCGTGCCGAGTACGCTCAAGCCCCGCTCGTTCTTCAGAAACGTCGGCAGCCAGGAGGTGATCGCGTAGTAACCGCCGAGTGCGCCGGTGGTCAGTATCGACGCGCGAATCGTGGTGAAGAGGATGCCGGGGGCGAAAATCTCGTAGAACTTCGCCGGGTTGCCTGGCTCTTGCCTGGCTTTGGCTTCGCGGTAGATTTCCGGGTCCTTGACCAGGCGACGGACGAAGATCACGAAAATCGCCGGCACGATGCCAAGAATGAACAGCGCACGCCAGGCGTCTTCGGGCGGCAACACCGAGAACAGCAGCGCATACAGAATGGCTGTCAGCCCCCAACCCAATGCCCAACCCGATTGCACCATGCCGACGGCTTTGCCACGGTCCTTGGCGCGAATTACTTCGCCCATCAGCACCGCGCCAGCGGTCCATTCACCACCGAAACCGAAGCCCATCAACGTGCGGCTGATCAACAGTTGCTCGTAGTTCTGGGCGAAGCCGCAGAGGAAAGTGAAGAACGCAAACCACAGCACTGTCAGTTGCAAGGTACGCACCCGACCGATGCGGTCGGAGAGAATCCCCGCCACCCAACCACCAATAGCCGAGGCGATCAGGGTGCTGGTGTGGATCAGCCCGGCCTGGCCGGTGGTGATGCCCCACATGGCAATCAGGGTCGGCACCACGAAGCTGAGCATCTGGGTGTCCATGCCGTCCAGGCCATAGCCGATCTTGCAGCTCCAGAACGTGCGACGCTCCTGCTTGTTGATGTTGCGGTACCAGTCAAAAGGTCCCGGGCGAGCCGTGGACTTGGGGATATCGAGGGTGTCGGGCGCACTCATGGCAAAATCTCCGTGCATATTTTATTGGTATTGTTCTGAGCCCCGACGACGCCTATCGTGGGAACCGGATGGCCTGATTTTTGGGCGGTTGGCCCCGCTGCGTCCAACTAATAAAACCCCGCCCTAGACATAAGAAAAACTTTATCCACGAGCTGACCCCATGAACCTGAAGTTTCTCGAGACGTTTGTCTGGGTCGCCCGACTCAAGAGTTTTCGCCTGACGGCGGACAAGCTCTTCACCACCCAGGCGTCGATTTCCAGCCGCATCGCCGTGCTCGAAAGCGAGCTTGGGGTGAAGCTGTTTCTGCGCGACTCCCGCGGCGTGAGCCTGACCCCCGAAGGCCTGAAAGTGCTCGAATATGCCGAGCAGATGATGGACACGATGCAGTCGCTCAAGCAGTCGATCGAAACGCGTTCGAGCAAGGCCGGGCGGGTGCGGATCGGCGTCATGGACACGGTGATCCACACCTGGCTCAGCCCCTTGGTGGCACAGATGATGGATCACTATCCGCTGGTGGAAATCGAGCTGGTGGCCGATACCGCGCTCAACCTCTGCGATCAGCTGCAAAAAGGCTTTCTCGATCTGATCCTGCAAACCGACCTGCTGCGCCAGGAAAGCGTGCGCAGCCTGGAGCTGGCCAGTCATCCGATGGGCTGGATCGTGGCCAGCAACTCCATCTACAACCGTGAGTATTCAGGTGTCGCCGACCTGGCGCGGGAGCGGATCATCACCTATTCGAAAAACTCCCGTCCGCACCAGGACATCTTGAGCCTGATGCAGGCCAACGGGGTCATGGCGCCACGGCTGAACTGCGTGAACTCGGTGTCGGCGATTACCCGATTGCTGCGGGACGGTTTCGGTATAGGCGCACTGTCGCCCGTGCTGGTGGCCGAGGAATTGGCCCGGGGAGAGTTGACCTTGCTGGCCATCGATCAGCGACCAGCGAATTTGCCGGTGGTGGTGTCGTGGCGGGTGGGTGTGGAGTGGGTCGAAGAAATCGTGGCGCTGTGTCAGCAAGTCGTGGAGTGTTATGCGCAGAAAGTGGGCGAGCACTACATCGTCTTGAGCAAACCGCAGGCCAGAGCCTGAAAGGCATTTTCCTAAGTGTAAATATGAACCACTATCATTTGCATTAATTTTTCAAAACGGTATTCTTTGCGCGCTTTCAGAATCAATTGTCCAGAAGGAGTCGGACCTGATGCGCGATTACACGCAACAACAGCAGCAATTGCTCGCTCACTGGAGCGAAGCTCTCGGTACTCAGGCTTTCCAGTCCCACCGCATCACGCTCGATCATTTGAGCAATGCCCTGGAGCCCGCCGCCCAGCGCTGTTTCCAACGCCTGATCCAGGCGCTGTTCCGTGAAGAGCTGATTGATCCCGACACCTGCGAATACGACGACACTAGCCGCTGCTGGCTGCCGCTTGGCGATGGCGCGCACCTTTGCTTCGAGCATTTGTCCAGCAGCAGAATGAACAGCTGGGACGTACGCGGCAGCATCGTCCTGCACACCCCCGACAAACTGCCGCACAAAATCCAGTTGCCCAGCGAACTGCTCGCTCACCTCAGCACTCAGCTCAATCCGCCAGCCTCCCCGCAGGTACTGGAACGTCTGGCCCGGGAGCTGGATGACAGCTTCAGCAACGACACCCTGTGCCTGGCGTTTCACCACGGATGGACCGAGCGCCTGAGAGAGCAGATCGACACCGGATACGATGACAATCTGCTCGCCTGGCTCAAAGCCAGCCCCTGCCACCAGAACCCTACATCGCTGCTCGAACAGTGGGGGACTCTCGGCCATCCGTGGCACCCGAACTACAAGACCAAACTGGGCTTGAGCGCCGCTCAGGTCATCGCTTTCTCGCCAGAATTCGAAGCGAGTTTTCCGATCGTGCTGTGCGCCCTGCACCGCCAGTACGCACATGTTGAAGCGCTGGCTGGCACCACGGACTACTGGGATTGGTGGCAAGGTCACTTCCCACAAGCCGCCGAGCAATTGCAACGCCATTTGCAGCAGCTGGGCCTGGACGCAAAGGACTACCTCCCGCTGCCGTCGCACCCATGGCAAGCCCATGAAGAGCTGCCACATTCATTCGCCAACGAGATCGCCGACAACCTGCTGATCGTCACTGACATCGTGGCGTTTACCGGCCACCCGACCATGTCCTTCCGCACGGTCCTGCCGCAGGCCAGTCGCACGGCACCGATGGTCAAACTGCCGGTGGCTTTGCGCCTGACCAGCGTGCAGCGCACCGTGTCGCCGCGCTCGGCCCGGATGGGTCCGCGCATCAGCCAACTGGTATTGGATATCCTCGATCAGGAACCGCAGATTCAACGCCTGCTGAACATCGTTCCAGAGCGCATCGGCGTGCATTACGCACCACTGCCGGCCGATGACGAACGCTCCCGGCATGCTGGCGTGCTGTATCGCGACAACCCGCTGACCCTGCTGCAAGCAGGCGAGTTGGCGGTGCCGGTCGGCAGCCTGTTCGCCGTCAACGAATTCGAACAACCGTTGCTGCGTGATTGGGTCAGACTGGCTCAAGGCCGGGACGACAGCGAGGCCATGCTGACGTTCTTCGATGATTACCTGTCGATTGCCGTACCAAGTCTGCTGGGCATCTATCTGATGTACGGCGTGGCGTTCGAAGCGCACCAGCAAAACAGTTTCATGGTGATGGGCGCTGACGGGCAGCTGAATCGGCTGCTGTTGCGTGATTTCGGCGACGTTCGTATCGATCGCAAAACCCTGCACGCCAAGGGTCTGGATATCCAGCTGCACGATCCGAAAATGACCCTGTATGACGACGCAGGGTTTGTCCGCGACAAACTCCTGCACACCACCTTCATGTGCCACCTCGGTGAGCTGACGTTGCTTTGTGCCCGCCACTGGAATGTGCCGGAAAATATCCTGTGGGAGCGATTGGCAGCGCACGTTGCACAGTGCTTCGAGAGCTTGCGCGAGCGCGTTGAACCGGCACGCTGGGAAAGCGAGCGCCAGGCCTTGCTGGAACAGGATTGGCCCGCCAAATCGTTCATGCGCATGCGCTTGCTCGACAGTCATGCCGACATCGTCGGACGCCTGAGTAACCCGCTGCGACCCAACACCCATGCTCGCTGACGGTCGCGCCTTGCGACTGCTGATCGTCATCCAGTTTGTCTCCATGGGCGCAATGGAAATGAGCGGCCCGTTCTGGCCCTTGCAGATCCAGCATCTGCTCGGGCCCGAAGGCGCCGGCTACACCGCGCTGTTATCGGCGATGGTCTATGCCGGCCCGATGCTGGCGGCCATGCTGCTGACCCCCCTGTGGGGCCGATTGGGGGATCGCACCGGGCACAAACCGATGATTGTTCGGGCGTTGCTGGCCCTCGCGCTGTGCCAAGGCTTGGCGGCCATCACCCTCGACCCGTGGCTGCTGGTGGGTATTCGCGTGATGCAAGGCGCGTTGGCCGGTTTTCTCGCGGCCGCGCAAGCCTATGCCTTGGCCTGCTGCGACGGTGCCAGACGGGGTCACACCCTGGCCCGCCTGCAATCGGCAACCGCCGTCGGCTCGTTGATCGGCCCGGTGCTGGGTGGCTGGCTGATGGACGTCTCGGGGTTTGCCTTGCTGTGTTATGGCGCGACGGTGATTTGCCTGCTGTGCGCACTGGGGAGTTTTTTCCTGCCGGCCGACAAGGCGCGAACCGCGAAGAAAAAACCTGTTGAGCCGGTGGCCCTGCCCAAAGGCTGGCTCAGTGGAATCCTGTTGGTGATCGTGTTGATTCAGGCGGCGAAGATGATGCCGCAGTCGTTCTACGCCCTATATGTCGCGAACATTCTGCATGCCCCAAGCTGGCTGATCGGTGCCACCTACGCGGCGAGCGCCGCGACCCTGGCCATTTCCGCCCCGCTGTGGGGACGCCTGTTCGACCGCTGGCAGCCGGCCTACACCTTGCGCGTAATCGAAGGCGTGGCCTGGTTATGTGCCCTGACGCTGGCGGCCACGGCATTGGCCAATGAATGGCTGGGCTTTCTCGTCAGCCGACTCGTCTGGGGCATCTGGCAAGGCGCCCTGCTGCCCGTCGCCTATGCCCTGATCGCCAACACCGTTTCCATCACCCAGCAGGGCTTCGCGCTCGGCCTCGGTAACAGCGCGGCRAAGGCTGGTGCTCTGCTCGGTGTCGTCCTTGGCGGCATCGGCATGGGCCTGGTGGGCCTGGCCCACAGTTTCTGGCTGGTGGCGCTGACCTACGCCATAGCCGCCATCGGCATCCGCTGGGTGCGGTCGTTCAACGCCACGCCTGACCGCTCGACCTTATCGCCCCACACTTATCACAACTAAAAAAGACCACGTCATGACCCGAACCAAACTCTCCCTGCTGATCCCGCTACTTGGCACCTTCAGCGCCCAGGCCTGGGCCGAGGACACCGAACAGCAGCCCGGCACCTTGAACATGCAAGCCACCGTCGTGTCCGCGACTCGCAGCGAAGCGAGCATCGCTTCGATTCCGGGCTCGGTCCAGGTGATCGACGAGCAGCAAGTCCGTGAGCAGAGCGGCGCGGGTCGCCGGGTCTCCGACATCCTCGGGCAATTGGTCCCGGGTATTGCGCCATCGAGCGGCGGGATGAGCAACTTCGGCCAGACCCTGCGCGGGCGTAACATGCTGGTGTTGATCGACGGCGTATCGCAGAACGCCACGCGTGACAACTTCCGCCAGCTCAACAGCATCGCCCCGGCCAGCATCGAACGCATCGAAGTGATCTCCGGCGCCAGCAGCATTTACGGGGCCGGTGCTTCAGGCGGCATCATCAACATCATCACCAAGCGCAATCAGGGCCAGGACATTGCCTACAGCAGCAAACTGGGCCTGACCAGCGGTAACAACCTCAATAGAAAAGGCTTCGCCTACGAAGCTTTCCAGAGTGCCACCGGGCGCAAGGATGCGTTGGACTGGTATGTGTCCGCCGACCTGACCCAGCGCAACGACCAGTTCGACGRCAACGGCAACCGCATCCCCCAGGACACCTCCCAGGGCAGCAACATGGACACCGAAACCTATGACCTGCAAGGTCGTTTCGGTTACGAACTGGATGCCGACAAGAAAATCAGCCTGTCGCTGCAGGACTACAAGGACCAGCAGGACACCGGCTACACCAAAGACCCGAAAAACTCGCAGCAAGCGGTGGCCGTCAAAGGGCTGAAACTCGACGACCAACCCTATACCCATAACCAGGCGGTCAATCTCAACTACACCGACAAGGACTTCTACGGTCAGGGCCTGCAACTGGAAAGCTACTGGCGCCGCGCCGATGCACTGTTCTTTCCAGACCTGTCGCGAGGCAGAGCCGGGATCTCCAACAACAACAGTGTGCAGGACGTCTACGGCCTGCGCGCGGCCATCGACACGCCGCTGCCGGCGATCGGAAGCGCCACGGGCAATCTGGTCTGGGGCGCCGACTATGACAATGAGCGCTCCCGTCAACGAGGTGATCAATACACGCTCAATGGCCTGAACTACACCAAGACCGGCACCACCTACGAGCTGGGCCCGGACGCTGCCCGGTGACACCCTCAAATACGACGCCACGCTGTACAACCTGGGGGCGGTCTACCACCTGAGTGAAAACCAGGACGTCTTCGCCAATTACAGCCAGGGGTTTTCGCTGCCGGATATCCAGCGCTTCATGCGTGACGTCAGCAGCACCTTCGACATCCAGAGTCTTAACGCCCAGGCCATCAAGGTCGACAGTTACGAGTTGGGCTGGCGTGGCAACTGGGACCAGTGGCAGGCCGACGTCACCGTGTACGAAAACACCTCGGACGTGACCCAGTTCTACGATGCCAATGATCGAGTATTGCGCCTGATCAACCAGAAAGAGCGAGTTCGCGGCATCGAAAACAGCCTGACCTACCGCGCGACCGATCACTGGTCGGTGGGTGGCACTTATGCCTGGGCCAAAGGCGAGACCGAGCAGAACGGCAAATGGATCGATCTGCCGGCCACACGCATCTCACCCGCCAAGACCACACTGTTCGTCGGCTACACCGAAGACGACTACACGCTTCGCCTGCAAGGCATGCGTTTGGCCAATTACGATGCCGCCGCCAAGGACGACAATGGACGCGACATCGAAGGTTATACGCTGGTGGACCTGCTCGGCTCCGTGCAACTGCCGGTCGGTCGTCTTGAAGGCGGCGTGTACAACCTGACCAATCGCACGTACCAGAACCTGTTCACCCAAGCCAACGCCAGAGCGCCGTACGCCAATGCCGAAGGCCGCACGCTGAGCATGAGCTACTCGGTCGATTGGTAAAAACAGGAGCCGGCTTGCCAGCGATGCGATCTCGCGGCAATCGCCGGCAAGTCGGCTCCAGTGTTACAACCCGCGCAAATCCCGCTCTTCGATCGGCCGGCTCTGGCGCAGGCGCTTGCCGCCCAGCACCACCCAGTCGATCAGTCGGAACAGGCATTCAATGCCGAACGACAGCAGCAACGCGCCGCTCATGCCCCAGATCATCGCTTCCGGCGTCAGCAGGATCTGGTAGCTGTAGCCGTTCCAGGTTTCCTTGCGAATATCCGGGTCGGCCGCCAGCACCACTTGCAGGAAGCGGATGTACCACGGGCCCTGCATGGCCTGGAATTGCTTGTCGAGGGCCAGTTGACGGGTGAGCAAGGCGCTCAGGCTGTCGGCATCGCTGCGAAAGATCGGGTCTTCGCTGGCACGGTAATGGGCCACCAACGCCTGCATGTCGCCCTTGAAAAACTGATCGGCAGTGCCCTGAAAACCGCTCAAACCGCTCTGCGCCTCGATCAGATGCGCTTCGACCCGCTTGGCATAGTCACTGATGAACCCAGGCACCTGGACGCCGATCAACAGGCCTGCCGCAAACAACACCAGCCGTAGATAACTGAGCAACATGGGGGGAGAGATCCTTATTCGGTATTGCCCTGGCTGACGCATTCACCGCGTCGCCAGAGGCTCCATTGGCCCGGTTCGTAGCGGGTCCAGGTTTCGTTTTCGGTCAAGGGTTCGGTGGCGATCACTGTAACCACGTCGTTGGGCGTGGTTTCAGCCTGGAAGTCGACGATCACATCGACGTCCTTCAAGCGTGCCGGGCCGAACGGGGCACGGCGAGTGATTTGCGCCAG
This sequence comes from Pseudomonas sp. 05N434, assembly GCF_056396965.1. NCBI lineage: Bacteria > Pseudomonadati > Pseudomonadota > Gammaproteobacteria > Pseudomonadales > Pseudomonadaceae > Pseudomonas > Pseudomonas sp. 05N434. Next base: position 9,536 of record NZ_JBFTMK010000098.1, on the reverse strand, counting down.
TTTGGTCGAGCAGTAGCAGAACAGCCAGTCGCCGTCGCTGAGCAAGCAGTTGAACACGCCTTTGCTGCGGTACTCGGCGCAAGCGGCCACCAGGTCCGGCAGCAGTTCTTCGATCTCTACCGGCTCAGGGAATGCAGCGCGTACCCGGTTGAGCAAGTCGCAGAACGCCGCTTCGCTGTCGGTATCGCCGACGGGGCGGTAGAAACTGGCGGTCGGGTTGAAGTCGGCCAACTGGCCATTGTGGGCGAAACACCAGTTGCGGCCCCACAACTCGCGCACAAACGGATGGGTGTTGGACAGGCAGACCTTGCCGACATTGGCCTGGCGGATGTGGCCGATCACCACTTCGCTCTTGATCGGATAGCGCTGCACCAGGTTCRCCACTTCCGACTCGCTGCTCGCCGCCGGGTCCTGGAACAGGCGCAGGCCACGGCCTTCATAGAAAGCGATGCCCCAACCGTCACGGTGCGGTCCGGTGCGGCCGCCGCGCTGCATCAGCCCGGTGAAGCTGAACACGATATCGGTCGGGACATTGGCGCTCATGCCCAATAACTCACACATGCTCGGACTCTCGATTCAATGCAGGGGCACAGTTACAGACGCGGCTCGACCCGCAGTCGCTGCGGGTTGCTCGGCACCGGTGGCCGACCGTAACGATCATCGCCGGCACCGCCGAACGGTTGATCGCCTTCGGGTTCGTCGGTGCGCGCCGCAGCCTTGGCCGCCTCTGCCCGCTCCTTGCGAGCCTTGGACGCGCGCTCGATGGGGAAACGGATCGCCACGAGAACCAGGTAAAGGCCGAAGGCAATCATGCTGTACATGAACAGGTCGGAAATCGCCCGCCAGGCGTTGTTGCCGACCTTGAACAGCAGATCCAGCACAGTAATGGCAATGGCCGGGGCGACCTTYTCCTTCACCGGGTCAATGATGGTCGGGCTGAACAGCGACACTGCCATCAGCAGCCGCAGCGGCTCACGCAGCCAACGCCACATCCAGCGGGTGATGCGCATCCACACCAACAGGCAGCCTAAAGCGGCAAAGGCGTAGAGGCCCCAAGCGATCAGATAGTCGTTCTCGGTCATGGTGTCCATGGCAAGGCAGGCAAAGAGGCGCTTATAGTAACGACTTTTCGCACTTCAGGCTGCCCCGCCGTCTGCGATCCCCCAATTTCGTACAACGTTCGAGAGTCCTTCATGCCCCTATCCGCCAACGTTTCCGACGCGCCCATTGCCCACAAGGCCGACGGCGATGACCCGTATGCCTGGCTGCAGGAGCGCGACACCGACGCAGTGCTCGATTACTTGAAAGCTGAAAACCGCTATCAGGAGGCGCAAACCGCCGATCAGGCCGGGCTGCGCGAAATCCTGTTCGAAGAGATCAAGGGGCGGATTCTCGAAACCGATCTGTCGCTGCCCTCGCCCTGGGGCCCGTACCTGTATTACACCCGCACCACGGCCGGCGACGAATACGCCCGTCATTACCGCTGCCCACTTCCGACCGATGGCAGCCTGCACATCGACGAAAGCCAGGAACTCCTGCTACTCGATCCGAACGTGCTGGCCAAGGGCGGTTTCTTTTCCCTGGGCGCGTTCAGCGTCAGCCCGGACCACCAGCGCCTGGCCTACAGCATCGATTCCAGTGGCGAGGAGGTTTACACGCTGTTCGTGAAGGAGTTGTCCAGCGGCCGCGTCAGCGAACTGGAATTYCAGGACTGCGACGGCAGCATGACCTGGGCCAATGACAGCCTGACGCTGTTCTTCGGTGAACTCGACGACACCCATCGCCCGCACAAACTGTTCCGCTATCGGCTGGACGGCACCGCCGCCGAAGAAGTGTTCCATGAACCGGACGGCCGATTCTTCCTGCATTGCTACCGCTCAAGTTCCGAACGGCAATTGCTGCTGTCGCTGGGCAGCAAGACCACCAGCGAAGTCTGGGTGCTCGACGCCTCGCTGCCCCATCAGGCCTTTACCTGCCTGGCACCACGGGTCGAAGACCATGAGTACGATGTCGACCACGGCAAACTCGATGGCGAGTGGACGTGGTTGATCCGCACCAACCGCGACGGCATCAACTTCGCCCTGTACCAGGCCGCCGACACCGGCGTCGCGCCGACCGAAGCCGACTGGCAGAACCTGATCCCCCACAGCGACGCGGTGATGATCGATGGCATGAGCCTGAACGCCGAGGCCATGACCTTGAGCCTGCGTGAAGGCGGCCTGCCGATCATTGAAGTCCGCCCACAAGGCCTGGCGCCGTATCGCGTGCAATTACCGGACGCGGCCTACAGCCTGCATGTGCAGAACAGCCTGGAATTTGTCAGCGACAGAATCCGTCTGCGCTACGAGGCTTTGAACCGTCCGGCGCAAATCCGTCAACTGATCCTGGCCACCGGCGAGCAGAAAGTCCTCAAGGAAACCCCGGTGCTCGGCCCGTTCGACGCCGACGCGTACGTCAGCCAGCGGCTTTGGGCGACGGCGCCGGACGGTACACAAGTGCCGATCAGCCTGGTGGTCAAACGCGAATTCCTCGGTAAACCGACGCCACTTTATCTGTACGGATATGGCGCTTACGGCGAAAGCCTCGACCCGTGGTTCTCCCACGCCCGCCTGAGCCTGCTGGATCGCGGCATGGCGTTTGCCATCGCGCATGTTCGCGGCGGCGGTGAATTGGGTGAAGCCTGGTATCGCGCCGGCAAGCAGGAACACAAGCACAACACTTTCAGCGACTTCATCGCCTGCGCCGAACACCTGATCGCCAACGGTTTCACCACCTCATCGCAGCTGGCAATCAGTGGCGGCAGCGCCGGTGGCCTGCTGATCGGCGCGGTGCTCAATCAGCGGCCGGAGCTGTTCGGTGCGGCAATAGCCGAAGTGCCGTTCGTCGACGTGCTCAACACCATGCTCGACCCGGAGTTGCCGCTGACCGTCACCGAATACGACGAATGGGGCAACCCGCAAGAGCCAGACGTCTATGATCGGATCAAGGCCTACGCCCCGTATGAAAACGTCACCGCGCAAGCCTATCCGGCAACGCTGGTGATCGCCGGCTACAACGACAGTCGCGTGCAGTACTGGGAAGCGGCCAAGTGGGTGGCGAAATTGCGCGCGACCAAAACCGACACCAATCCCCTGCTGCTCAAGACTGAATTGGGCGCCGGGCATGGCGGGATGAGCGGTCGCTACCAGGGATTACGTGACGTAGCCCTCGAATACGCATTTGTTTTGAAGGTTTTGGGCATTGCCTGAGGAACTTGGCCCGGCGTCCCGGTCTTAACACCAGACGCCGGGCGCGCCTGGAACAGCAACAGACACAAGAAAAAGACCGTGACGACATGTCAGAACCGACCTTACTGAACAAAGAAATTCGCGACTGGCTGATGGACTGCGGCCTGTTCGATCAACTGCTGCCGGCCGACTTCGTGGCGGCTTCAGGTTACTTCAGCATCAGCACCATCGCCGAAGGCGAAGAGATCTTCCATGAGGGCGATGCCGGCAGTTTCATGTGCATCATCCACACCGGCCAGGTTGCGGTGCAGAAGACCAACAGCGAAGGGCAACCGGTGACCATGGCCACCTTGCGCAGCGGTCGGGCGTTCGGCGAAATGGCCGTGCTCGACGGCGAACGGCGCTCAGCCAGTTGTGTGGCCGCGAGCAACTGCCAGTTGCTCAACCTGGGCAAGGACTCCCTGGAAAAGATGCTCAACGAAGCGCCGAAAATCGCCGCCAAGATCATCCGCGCCCTCGCCGTCTCCCTCTCCAAACGCTTGCGCATGGCCGACGGGCAACTGCTCTCGCAGCAGATTTAGACACTATCCGCCCGGCGTTTTGATTTTCGTCGTGCTCGGCTCAAGGCCCGGCAAGGTCTGGTCCTTGGGCGGGTTGGGCATTTCGATCGGCGGCAACAACGGTGGCCCACCGTTGCCGGTCTTGGGCACTGTGGTCGGGGTAATCTGCGGGTACGGMGTCGGCGTGGCAGTGCCGGGCGAACCGGGTATCGGCGTGGGGCCGGTGGGGATGGTTTGCTGCTCCTGGGCCTGCACTGCAGTTATCGAGAGCGCGGCCAGGGCAATGACCGTTAGAATGGTGCGCTTCATCAATGGCTCCGTTGGCCTTGTAGTCAATTGCAGGCTACTCCCAACCGCGTTCGTTTGCCTTCTTCCGTCTGTCCATTTCTCCCCAAGAGAGCCCCATGAAACGTTTCGTTCTGCTCGACACCACCCCCATTCCTGAAAACGGCGGTGCCCTGTGCCTGTTCGAATACGGCGAGGACTTCGTCATCAAGATTCAGGGCGGCGATGGCGGGCAGTTGATGAACACCCGCATGCACGGCTCCGAAGATGCCCTGGCGCAAATCCCCTGCCGCAAGGTCGCCGGCCGGCCGAATTCGCGGGTATTGATCGGCGGCCTGGGCATGGGCTTCACCCTCGCCTCGGCGCTCAAGCATTTGGGCAAGACCGCTGAAGTGGTGGTCGCCGAACTGGTGCCCGGCGTGGTGGAGTGGAACCGTGGGCCGTTGGGGGAAAAAGCCGGCAACCCATTGCTCGACCCGCGTACGGTGATCCGCATGGAAGACGTGGCCAAGGTGCTGCAAGCCGAGCCGCAGGGTTTCGACGCAATCATGCTCGACGTCGACAACGGTCCCGAAGGCCTGACCCAGAAAGCCAATAGCTGGCTCTACTCCGCCGGTGGCCTGAGCGCCTGCGCCAAGGCCCTGCGACCCAAGGGCGTGCTGGCGGTATGGTCGGCCAGCGCTGACCGGCAGTTTTCCGACAAGCTGAAAAAGGCCGGCTTCAAGGCCGAAGAAGTGCAGGTCTTCGCCCACGGCAACAAAGGCACCCGCCACACCATCTRGATTGCCGAGAAGCTCAAGGGCTAGGCTAAACTTCAACACATAACCGTCATTAGTCTTTTACAAAGGTGACCCATGAGTTCGTCAACGCCTCCAACCAACACCTCAAAGTTGGACCGCATCCTCGCCGACAACCAGCGCGACAAGGAAATGGGTTACCGCGACAAGGCCCTGAAGATGTACCCGCACGTGTGCGGCCGCTGCGCCCGTGAGTTCTCCGGCAAACGCCTGAGCGAACTGACCGTGCACCACCGCGACCACAACCACGACAACAACCCGCAGGACGGCTCGAACTGGGAGCTGTTGTGCCTGTATTGCCATGACAACGAGCATTCGCGTTACACCGATCAGCAGTATTTCGACGAAGGCTCGCTGAGTACGCCAAAGATTGCCAAGGCGACGCATAACCCGTTTGCGGCGTTGGCCGGACTGATGAAGAAAGAAGACTGAAGGTCTGCTGATCGTTCCCACGCTCTGCGTGGGAATGCATCCCGTGACGCTCTGCGTCACATTCGAAAGCGGAACGCGGAGCGTCCCTGGCGGCATTCCGACGCAGCGCGTGGGTACGATCATCTCCAAACTGAACACCCCTCCCCCAATCCCCGTATAATCGCGCTTTTTTCCCGAAGGCACCCCGCTCGTGGCAGACAAACGGTACAGCTGCATTGGTTTGTATAACCCCAAATCACCGGAGAACGTCGGTTCGGTGATGCGCGCCGCCGGTTGCTATGGCGTGGCGTCGGTGTTTTACACCGGCAAGCGCTATGAGCGCGCCGCCGACTTCGTCACCGACACCAAGAAAGTCCACTACGACATTCCGCTGATCGGCATCGATGACCTGAAGAAAATCCTGCCGTTGGGCTGTGTACCGGTCGCGGTAGAACTGGTCGACGGCGCCCGCTCGCTGCCGGAATACACGCACCCGGATCGCGCCCTCTACATCTTCGGCCCCGAAGACGGTTCACTGGATAAAGAGATCCGCGACTGGTGCGAAGACGTGGTCTATATCCCGACCACCGGCTGCATGAACCTGGCGGCCACGGTCAACGTGGTGCTGTACGACCGCATGGCCAAGGGCAACAACACCCGCTCAGGCCCGAAATTCCGCTGAATCACCGCACATCCGATGGAACGAGCCGACCGCCTCGGCAGTCAGCTTAATTATCCATTCTTGAAGCCTGGAGACAGATCATGAGCGACCTCAAACGCGTAGAGCGCATCGAATCCACCCCGTTCCAGACTCAGCCCGCGCAGAACGTCCAGGGTTGGGAGCGCATCGGTTCCCTGGCCGGCGGCGTGGTGATGGTCGGCAAAGGCCTGCGGCGCGGTGGTGTGTTCGGGTTGATTCAAGTGGCCATTGGCGGCGTAGCGATGGCGCGGGGTATTACCGGGCACAGTTCGGCGAAAAGCTTTCTGGAAAAGAGCCGTCAGGACATGGTTAACGCTCGAGCCAGGATTGAGCGTGCCGGGGAAGAGTTGAGTCGGTTGAAGGCCAATGCCGAGGCGGCGACCAAAACCGCCACCGTGACCGGGAATGATTCTTTGAAGTCGCCGAAAGCCGGGGTTTGATCCGGCATTTGCGGTGAGGCTCAGGGCCTCTTCGCGACCCGACTTGCCCGCGAAGGCGGTATTACTGAAGCAACCCGGTATCAAGCACCTTGGAAGACTCGCCAATAACGCTCTCACTGAGCTGAACGAATTCCTTGGTATCGACACTCTCCAAACGCATCGCCCCACGCAATACATCATCCAGCGAACGCTTGTTGCGGGTCTTCAGGCGAATCTCGCGATCCAGTTCCTGCAGCAACACCACCGCTTTGGCCACCTGCGCCGGGTTGATCTGCTCCCCGCGCAAGGTGGTGACCTTCTGGCTGGCCTTGGCCAACTTGCTCTGCAGGCTCTCATACCGCTCATCACTCATGCCGCCCGCACGGCGCACCAGTTCGATGGCGTAATACTCGGCAAACCCTTCGCTGATCCAGCCGCTACGCTGGCTGTCGTTGATCCGCCCGAACACCTGAGCCAATTCACGCATCAAGGTACTGGTGCCGCTTTCGCTGACCAGCGGCAGGCGGCTATTGAGATAGATCGATTCCCGCGCGGCCAGGCTGCCACGCCACATCGGGTCATTGGCGCCGACGATCAGCAATTTGCTGGGGTGACGCGGAAAAACTTCCTGCACTTGCGGCCACACGAACGTCAGCAGCGTCAGCACATCCATGCGGCGCATCCCCTGGCCTTGGGGCGAGGCCACGGTGACTTCGGTTTCCCCCAACCGCGTGCGACGGCTGCCGAGGTTACCGGCGAGCATCCAGCCAGTGGGACGGTCGAACAGGCGCGAGACGTTATCGATGCGGAACTTGTTTTTGCCGATCCGCGGCCAGGCGGTTTCGACGCTTTTCCAACCGGTGGGCAATTCGAATTCCAGGCGTGACACCAACTCGATACCGTCCTGCTGATCGAGTTTCGCCGCGGGCACCAGGTCATCGCCACGCATCAGCGCCCACGTTGGCGTCATGCGTGTATCGAAGCTGCCGCTCTTGCGCCCGTGGCTGATGCGCACGCGGTAGGTCAGGCTGGCCTTGTCGGCGGCCGGGCGCCAGACACCACGGACCTGCGTGCCCGGTGTGAGCTGCCATTGGCCGTCGGCCTTGAAATCACTGTAGTGACTGCCATCGCCCAAGTCGAAATCCAGACTGCGCACCGCCGAGCCTTGGGCCAGGGTCAGGCGCACTTCGGCCTGATCGCTTTGCGGCAACAGGCGTACGTGATAATCCAGATCGACTTTCTTCGCCGCCCACACGGGCGAACTCAGGGCCAGCAGCCCGACAGCCAACGCCCGGAGCACTCCCACCGCCATACACACTCCTATTGTGGCGAGCGAGCTTGCTCGCGCCGGGCTGCGTAGCGGCCCAAAATTCTTGTGATCACCGCCGATTTTGTGAGTGCTGCGCACTGGAGCGCCAGCCCGGTCAAGCGGGAGCAAGCTCCCTCGCCACAGACTAAATGGCATCGGGAATTAACCCGCGCGAAAAATCAGATGATCTTCCCAATCGTCTTCGGCCACGCTGCCTTCGGCGAGCATGCGCCCGGACTGGGAAATACGTTCGTGATGCACCGCATCACGATCACCGCATACCAGGTGATGCCAGAGCGGCAGGTCCTTGCCTTCGCTGACCAGTCGATAACCGCAGGTCGGCGGCAACCATTTGAACTCATCGGCCTTGCCCGGCGTGAGCTGGATGCAATCGGGGACAAAGTCGCGACGGTTGGGGTAATCGGTGCACTGACAGGTTTTGAGGTCCAGCAGTTTGCAGGCGATACGCGTGTAGTAGACGGCGTTGTCGTCTTCATCMTCGAGCTTTTGCAGGCAGCACAGGCCACAGCCGTCGCACAGCGATTCCCATTCCTCTTGATCGAGTTGATCGAGGGTTTTGCGTATCCAGAACGGTTCGACTTTGGCGGCCATGGCTCAAGCATCAACATCAGGTGGTGAAAAGGCCGCCAGTCTAGTGCCAAGGCATCGGCGGGCCAAGCATTGGCGACTGCCGGTACGACGGCACTTGTCAGTTTTTGCGCCACCCAGTAGCTTTGCCAGTCGCAAGGAGCCCTCCCCAAGTGCCATTAACGCTCAACCGCGTTGCATTCAGGTGAACTGCTGGCTCAAAAAAACTGGCGCTCAGCTCAACTGTACCCGCCGGTTTTTCGACGACCCCCACTTTCAAACGTAAAGGAATCTCTTGATGAGTGCTAATCCACGCGTTGCCGATTACGCCATTCACCCTCAGTTCACCGATCGCTGGTCGCCCCGCGCCTTCACCGGTGAAACCATTCCCGAAGAGACCCTGCTGAGCTTCTTCGAAGCCGCCCGCTGGGCACCATCGGCGTACAACTCGCAGCCTTGGCGGTTTCTCTATGCGCGTCGCGACACGCCGAACTGGGAGCGTTACCTGGGCCTGCTGAACGAGTTCAACCGCAGCTGGGCGCAGCACGCCTCGGCACTGGTGATCGTGATCTCGAAAACCACCTTCGTGGCACCTGGCGCCAGCGAAGAAACCCCGGCGCTGTGGCACACCTTCGACACAGGTTCCGCCTGGGGCCACCTGGCGTTGCAAGCGAGCATCAGCGGCTGGCACACCCACGGCATGGCCGGTTTCGATCAGGAGCTGACCCGCAAGGAGCTGAACATTCCTGAAGGCTACGCGCTGCACGCCGCCGTGGCGATCGGCAAGCTGGGCGACAAGGCGACACTGGCCGAGTACCTGCAAGCACGTGAAGAGCCAAGCCCGCGTCGTCCGCTGAGCGAGTTGGCGGCTGAAGGTAATTTCACCCTGTAAAAACAAAAGGTCGCAGCCTGCGGCAGCTCCCTACAGGTGTTCACAAAGCCCTGTAGGAGCTGCCGCAGGCTGCGACCTTTTCAGCTGCGCCTCAATACCCGCGCGCGAAATCCACTTCCCCACGCAACGCTTCACCCGCCTGATACGCCCGCAGGTTCTCGACAAACAGCTTCACCATCGCCGGTGGCGAAGTCGGTGCCGAGCTGTGGCCGGTCAGCAGCAGGCCCCACGCGGTCCAGAACGGATGACGTTGCGGCAGTGGTTCCTGACGGCAGACGTCGATCACAGCCCCGGCCAGATGCCCTTCCTTCAAGGCTTCCACCAGATCCGCATCGACCACCGCAACGC